>SHLN01000034.1 GCA_004283105.1 Acidimicrobiia bacterium | reverse complement strand
GTCGATGGAGATGGTTCCGCCGTTGATGTACAGGTAGTACTCGCCGGGGATTTCCGCCGAGCCGCTGATGGAGTCCATGTTCTCGTCGTCGACCACGGTCCGGGCATTCCCGAGTCCGAGCGCGAACGGGTCTTCGATCGATTTGCTCGCCCCGACAGCGGACGCGATCGGGCGAGCGGCGGCGCCGGCCTCGGTCTCGCCATCGTTCGTGAGGTTGTGTCTTCGCACGACGGAGAGGTGCAGATCCTCGAAACGCCCGGGGGTGGGGCGACCATCAAGATGGTGCTGCCGATCGCAGTAGAGCTCTGAGGGCGCCGCCACTGTCCCTTGGACTGTGCCGTAACATCTCCAGGAATGCCGTCACCCAGTTCTCGCGCTCCCCAATCCCGGCCGCCGATGGTGGTGCGCCTCGTGTACGTGATCCTCGGCCTTCTCTGCCTTGCCGTCGGCGCGGTTGGGCTGGGACTGCCCGGCCTGCCGGGGACACCGTTCCTGCTGGTTGCCGCGTGGCTGTTCTCGATGTCGAACGAGCGTCTGCATCGCTGGATGCTGGCAAACCGGTGGTTCGGGCAGGTGCTGTCCGACTATTCCGCCGGCCTCGGCATCCCCCGCCGTATCAAGGCTGTTGCGGTCGGATCGGTGATCGTGGTGGTCACCGGGTCGGTGATGTACAGCGTGACCGACTGGTGGGCCCGGGCCGCTCTCGTGGGTCTGGCAATCGTCGGGATTGTCTTCATCCTCACGCGGCCTACCCGTGAGGACGTCCTCGCCGCATAGGCGGCGTCGCCCTCACTGCCGCGAACCGGCCAGACGCAGCGTGGTTCAGTCCAGGTCGAACCGATCGAGGTTCATGACCTTGTCCCACGCCGCCACGAAGTCCGCTACGAACTTGCCTTCGGCGTCATCGCTTCCGTAGACCTCGGCGATCGCTCGTAGCTCGGAGTTCGATCCGAACACGAGATCGACCCGGCTGCCGGTCCACCGGACCTCACCGGTCGTTCGGCTCCGGCCCTCAAACGCATCCTCGAACTCGGACGTCGGCGCCCACCCGGTGGCGGGGTCGAGCAGGTTCACGAAGAAATCGTTTGTCAGCGTGCCGGGCCGGTCGGTGAGTACCCCGTGCCCGGACTGTCCGACGTTGGTATTGAGAACCCGCAACCCACCGACGAGAGTCGCCATCTCGGGCGCCGACAATGTCAGCATGAACGCCTTTTCGACGAGCTGATGCTCGGCCGGCACCCCGGTGCCTTTCTGGAGATAGTTCCGGAACCCATCGGCAATCGGCTCGAGGACGGCGAACGACTCGGGATCGGTCTGCTCCTGGGTGGCATCGGTGCGCCCGGGAGTGAACGGCACGTCCACGTCGTGTCCGGCCTGTTTGGCGGCCGCCTCGATGGCGGCGCACCCGCCCAGCACGATGAGATCGGCCAGGGAGACCTGCTTCCCGCTCGCGTTGAACTCTTGCTGGATGTCTTCGAGTTTCGACAGGACGTCCGACACGCCAGACGTGACGTTGACGTCCCAGCCCGACTGGGGCGACAGGCGTATGCGAGCCCCGTTGGCCCCGCCACGCTTGTCGGTGTCCCGATAGGTGGACGCCGACGCCCAGGCTGTGGATACAAGCTGGGAGATGGATAGGCCGGACTCGAGGATCGAGCCCTTGAGGGCGGCGATATCCGTATCGTCGATCACCTCTGCGGCGACCGTAGGAACCGGGTCCTGCCAGATCAACTCCTCGTCGGGAACCCAGGGGCCGAGGTAGCGGGTGGCCGGGCCCATGTCGCGATGGAGCAGCTTGTACCACGCCCGGGCGAAGGCGTCGGCCAGCTGGTCGGGGTTCTCGTAGAACCGCTGCGAGATCTCCCGATAGGCCGGGTCGGTGATCATGGCCATGTCGGCGGTGGTCATCATCGGTGCCTGGGTCTTCGAGGCATCGTGAGCCATGGGCGCGAGGTCCTCTTCGGTCACCCCTTTGGGCGTCCACTGATGGGCGCCGGCGGGGCTCTGGGTGAGCTCCCACTCGTATGAGAACAGCATGTGGAAGTAGCCGGTGTCCCATTGGATCGGGTTGGGTGTCCACGGGCCTTCGATGCCGCTCGTGATGCTGTCGTCGCCCACGCCGGAACCAAAGCTGTTTTTCCATCCCAGGCCCTGCTCGGCAAGCGGGGCTCCCTCGGGCTCGGGCTCGAGGTTCGAGTCGGGGGCGGCGCCGTGTGCCTTGCCGAATGTGTGTCCACCGGCGGTGAGCGCCACCGTCTCCTCGTCGTTCATCGCCATGCGAGCGAACGTTTCTCGGATGTCGCGGCCAGAGGCGAGCGGATCCGGGTTGCCGTTCGGTCCCTCAGGGTTGACGTAGATGAGTCCCATCTGGACGGCCCCGAGCGGATTCGCCAGCTCGCGGTCGCCGCTGTAGCGCTCGTCGCCGAGCCATTCGCGCTCCGGACCCCAGTAGACGTCGTCTTCTGGTGCCCAGATGTCCTCCCGGCCGCCGCCGAAGCCGAACGTCTTGAAGCCCATCGTTTCCAGGGCGCGGTTGCCGGCGAAGATGAGTAAGTCGGCCCAGGAGATCTTGCGGCCGTACTTCTGCTTGATCGGCCACAGCAGGCGGCGAGCCTTGTCGAGGTTGGCGTTGTCGGGCCAGCTGTTGAGGGGAGCGAAGCGCTGGGCGCCGCTGCCGCCACCGCCGCGGCCGTCGTAGGTGCGATATGTGCCGGCGGCGTGCCAGGTCATCCGGATGAAGAACGGCCCGTAGTGACCGTAGTCCGCGGGCCACCAGTCCTGCGAGTCGGTCATGATGGCATCCACGTCCGCGGCGAGGGCGTCGAAGTCGAGCGTCTTGAACTCTTCGGCATAGTTGAACGACTCGCCCATCGGATCTGCCTGCGGAACGTTCTGACGGAGGATCCGCAGGTTCAACTGATTGGGCCACCAATGCTGGTTGGCGGTGACGCCAACTGCCGTGTGAGATGAGCTCATTACGGGACACTTGCTTGTGCTGTTCTCCGACACGTGGTCCTCCTCGCCGAGATCTTGTCCTGAGTTTGACCGACGGCGGATGGCTATCCCAATTGCCGCGGTCGTTGGCCTGCCAAATCGAACGCTACCGCGGCGTGGAATCGGCGGCTACGTGCCCATCTGTTTGGTCCGGGCCTCGACCAAACGGGCCAACAGGGAGTGGGGGAGCGGGGCGTCGATGGGAAACCGGAGCGTTCCCTTGGCCCAGTCGTAGTCCGCCAGTTCGTCCGCAACGCTTGCGAGTACGGAACCGGAGTGGGGGTAGAACCCGCAGTGGTTCTTGAAGTAGGCGTATCCGGCGACAGGCGTGCCGTCGATCATGAACGCCGGGACCCCGTAGGACAGTCCTTCCGTTGCTTCGGGCAGGATATTCCGCAGCGATTCCCGGATCTGGCACAGGGTTGTCCGGTGGGGCTCGGGGGCGTTCTCGAGGTATTCATCGACGGTCATGTCGTCAGTCATCTCTCCGTGCCGCTGCTTCGAGACCGTCGAGAATGAGGTCGAGGCCGAACTCGAATTCGGCGCCGAAGTCATAGCCGGGCTGCATGACGTGTTTGGCGACGAGCTCTTTGAGGTGCGGGTAGTCATCGGGAGGGAGCAGGTCGACCATCGATCCGGCCAGGTCCGACATCTCTTCCCCCCTCGTCGCCGGGAGGCTGGTCTCCTGGAGGGCGAATCCATAGATGAAGGCGTCGACGAGGGCATAGGCGTGGGCCGTCATCGGAACCGAGAACCCGCCCCGGCGGAAACACCCGAGGACGGCATCGTGATGAGCGAGCGTGGCCGGCCCCGGGTTGGTCCTCGATTCCATGAGCGGGGCCGCCCAGGGGTGCCGGACGAGCACCGTTCGGGCCGACAACGCACGGTGGCGCATGGCCGGCTTCCACTCGAGGTCGGTAGGGGGGAGCGCAATCTCCTCGAATACCCGGTCGACCATCCCATCGAGGATGGCCTCCTTGTTCGGCAGGTGGTAGTAGATCGTCATCGGCTTGGTATCGAGTGCGGACGCCAGTCGACGGATGGTGAACTTGTCGATCCCGATCTCATCAGCGAGCGCCAGCGCTCCTGTGAGAACCCGATCGCGACTGAGTGGTTCTCTGGTTCTTGTGGCCGGTGGCATGGGGTCCTCGACACTGCGCTTGCCATTCGTACTTTGTACGGTTATGGTATCACCTCGTACAAAGTACGACAAGCAATCACAGTGCGGGGAGAGAAGAATGCAGAAGACACAGGAGCGCCACAACATGACGGGAACGAATATGCAGGCGATCGTCCAGGACCGCTATGGATCGGCCGACGTCCTCGAGCTGAGCACCATCGAGCGGCCCGAAATCAAGCCGGACGAGGTGCTCGTCGAGGTCGTGGCCGCCGGTCTCGATCGCGGGGTCGAGCACCTCATGACCGGGCTTCCCTACATGGTTCGGATCGCCGGGTATGGACTCACCAAGCCGAAGACGAGAGTGCCGGGCCTCGACGTCGCCGGTCGGGTCGTCGCGGTTGGTAGCGAGGTCACGAGCTTCGCCCCCGGGGACGAGGTGTTCGGCATAGCGAGCGGGTCATTTGCTCAGTTCGCCGCCGCTGAAGAAACCAAGCTCGCTCACAAACCGGCCAACCTGACGTTCGAACAGGCCGGGGTCGCCGCCATCTCCGGAATCACTGCCCTCCAGGCACTCACGACCGTCGGCAAGCTGCAGTCCGGACAGAAGGTCCTCGTCATCGGCGCGTCCGGTGGAGTTGGTTCCTACACGGTGCAGCTGGCCAAGGCCCTCGGGGGAGCGGTGACCGGAGTCGCCGGCAGTCGCAATCTCGAGCTCGTCCGTTCGCTCGGCGCCGAGCAGGTCATCGACTACACCGCGGAGGACTTCACCGACGGCGGTGAGCGCTACGACCTGATCATCGATACCGGCGGGCGCAACAGCATTCGCCGGCTCCGGAGCGTCCTCGCCCCGACCGGGGGGCTTGTGATCGTCGGTGGCGAAGGCGGAGGCCGGTGGACCGGCGGCATCGGCCGGCAGCTGCGGGCGATGGTGCGCTCGCTCTTCACCCGTCAGCGCCTCACAAGCATGATCAGCAAGGAGGATCGGGCGTTTATCGAACCGCTCGCCGACCACATGGGGCGCGGCGAGGTCATCCCCGCCATCGGCCGGCGCTTCGATCTCGCCGAGGTTCCGGACGCCCTTCGCCTACTGGCAGCGGGTTCTCTCAGCGGCAAGACGGTCATCGTGGACGATGAGGCAGGCGCCGATGCCTCCTGAGTCGCGTTCCCGTCTGCGATTGCATACTTCACATGGGCCGGGGGAGAGCCAGGATTGAGCGACACCTACCGCGGGTCACCAGGCATCACGATCGTGCTGAAGAGCCGGCGCCGCCTTCCCGGTGCCGGCTCGTTGTGGATGGTCTCCTGCACGGCGCCGCTCATACGTGCCACCACCGCGTCGAACTCGTCGTCGCTGAGCCACAGTGCGACCTGGCGATATCCAACCCGGTCGGCCACGAGATCAAGGTCGCTCGTCTCTGCGTAGGCTGCGAAGTCGGCCAGCAGGGTGCCCACGAAGGTGGCGAAGTAGCGGAAGTGATCGTCGGCCGTGGCCGTCTCGAGCTCGTCACCGGTCAGCGACGCTGCCGATGCAACTACTCCGTAGGTTCGCTCGACGCCGCCGCGGACCGGTCGTTCCTCCAGGACCTCGAGCAACCCGCCGTCGGCGAGCTGGCTGAGGTGTCGGTACAGCGTGGCTTGTGGCACATCTCCGAGTTGCTCCTTCAGCCGTAGCGGAGTCATCGGGCTGGCCACGAGCGCCTGGACGATCCGGAGCCGGATTGGATGGAGGAGAAGGTCGCGTCGTTCGATCATCGTTTGCCTAGATTCTCATTTCTGATAACATTCTCAATAATAAGAATATAGGATAAGATCGAGAGAGGCAACAACCATGTCTGAAACCGACATCACCATTACTTCCGGGGCGGTCACGCTGCGGGGAAGCCTGACCGGTTCTGCAGCTTCACCTGGTCGGGCCGCTCTGTTGATCAGCGGATCAGGCCCGATCGATCGCGACTCGAACGCAAAACGGCTTTCGATCAATGTCATGCGTCAGATCGCTACTCATCTCTCAGCCGACGGGGTTGCCTCGTTGCGCTACGACAAACGAGGCGTGGGCGAAAGTCAGGGGGAGTACCTCTCCAGCGGATTCCTTGACAACATCGCCGACGCCCGAGCCGCTCTCGAGGTTCTGCGAAGCCGCCCGGAAGTCGACCCAGATCAGATCGTCGTCATAGGCCACAGTGAGGGTGCGCTCATTGCGTCCGCTCTCGCCGTCGACGAACACCTCGCAGGCGTTGTGCTGCTGGCCGGCGCTGCCCAAAACGGGGAGGAGGTCCTCCGCTGGCAAGCCCGGCAAATCGCCCCGACGCTTCCGAGGCCGGTTCGCTGGCTGTTGAAGCTGACTCGCCAGGACATTGTGCGAACCCAGACGAAGCGACTGGAACGCATCAAGGCCTCGACCGAAGATGTGATCCGTATCCAGTTCGTGAGGCTCAATGCCAAATGGTTTCGCGAGTTCATGACCTTCGAACCCGCCGAGGCGCTCCGAAAGGCCGCCGTCCCCGTGCTGGCCGTCACCGGTAGTAAGGACATCCAGGTGGATCCGGCAGATGTGGGTGTTATGGAACTCGCCGTTCCGTCCCCGTTCACCGGTCACGTGATAGACGATGTGACCCACTTGCTGCGCCGGGAGCCCGGGCCGGCCTCACTCCGAACCTACAAAAAGCAGGCTCGGCGGCCGATCGACGGCCAAATCCTCGAGCTCCTCACTGATTGGATCGTCGCCCAGAGCGACTCAGTGCTCCGCGACCGACCCGGCGGATAGGTTGGCTCGACCCGACCCATGCAGAGCCAGGCCGAGCGGCCAGGGGGGAGTGCGGAGGCCGGGTCAGTCCGGCTGACGCTCCCGGGCCTTCTCCTCCTCGTAGACCTTCTGGATGCGGGACTCACCGAAGTAGACGCTGATGCCGTGGCCGACGACAGCCATTCCCCAGAAGATGATGATCCAGAACGCCCAGTCGAGGCCGGCGAACCGGTCGTTTGGCTCAGACATCCGATCGATGAGGATCAGGAAGAAGCCGACGAACACGAACACCATCAGGTGGTAGAAGAACGCGCTCACCTCTTCGACTCGTTGCTTGGCGCGGGTCATTGCCGGTTCCTCGGGTGCTGCCATTCGGACCCTCCTTTTGAGACCATTGGACTGGACGGGCCCGTCGAACGCCACCGCCAAAGGTCCCCTCTCGCAATGCGACTGGCGCCCGCCCAAGGGGCCTAGGAGGAGGCGACGCGTCCGTGTCGGTACGATCAGGCCCGTGAATGAGATGTGGTCCAACCCGGTGTCGGTCGAGGCAATGTACGGTGATTGGGGCCTCGGTGCCGACGAGGGAGAGGCCGGGGTGGACGGCGACTTCGAAGCCGCAGTCGAAATCCTGGCCCGGAGCCTCGATCCTCGTCCGAGTAAGTCGATCTTCGACACGATCGGGGCTCTCGGGATCGGGGCGGGCGACACCGTGCTCGACATCGGTGGGAGAGACGGTCTTCACGCCCTGGCGATGGCCGGGCGGTTCGGCTGCCGGGCCGTGGCGGTTGATCCGGTCGAAGCGAACGTCACGCGCGGGCTCGAGTTGATCGCCCACCACGAACACGGCCACCTCGTGGAGATTCGGATCGGCACCATCGAGCAGATTCCTGCCGAGGATGGTGTCTACGACGCGGCGCTATCGCGCGACATGCTGGGGCACATTGCCGATCCGGCACCGGCATTCGCCGAGTGCCTCCGGGTGCTCCGTCCAGGTGGCGCCATGGTGGTGCACGAGGTCTTCGCCACGGCGCTGCTCGAGCCTGAGGAGGAGCGGCGGCTGTGTGCGGATATCGCCACCTATCCCGAGCGGTTGTCGGTGGCCGGTTTCGAGTCCGATGTTCAATCCGCCGGCTTCAGTATCGAGAGTCTCGATTTGATCGGGTCGGAATGGTCGGAAGCCTCCCAGGAGTCCGGAGCCGCCCCCAACTACCTCCTCCAGGTATCGAGACTCAGGCGAGCCAGGGAGAGGCTGCTCGAAGAGCTCGGCGAAGTTCCCTACCGGGTCATGTACGGCAACGCCCTCTGGAGCATCTACCAGCTCATCGGAAAACTGGAGTCGCGGGTCTACGTCCTGCGCAAGCCCTGACCCGGCTATCCCGCCCAGAACCCCTTGCGCTGGGAGATACCCAGGGCCTTGCGGCACGACGGGCAGGCGTAGACGGTCCGCTTTCCGAACTTGAAGGCAGAGGATCCCTGGGCAACCGGCGTAGTCGCCGCGATCACGTTCAAGCTCTGATTGCAATGCGGACAGAGCGGAACGAGATCGTGGTCTTCGGTGATGGTGACTGGCATTTCCATTCCCTTTCGAGTTATCAGTATGATATCATAGTGATACACCCCAGAGGAGAAGATCATGACGACTACCAAGGTCATAGAGGGCATCACCGAGACGCAGAGCAGCTCGCGGGGTGGGATCCCGTTCTTGCTTGCCAACGTTGCCTTGCTGCTCGGCGCCATTGGATCCTTCGTCCTTGCCGTGGTCACCGAGAACCCGACCTTCACCTGGCTCGGGATCCTGCTGACCCTGGCCTTTGTGTTCGTCACGCCCGGCTTCTACATGGTTCAGCCCAACCAGTCGGCGGTGCTGACGTTGTTCGGTGCCTACCGGGGGAGCGATCCGAATCCGGGTTTGCGGTGGGCGAATCCGTTGTACCTGAAGAAGACGGTGTCCCTGCGGGTGAGAAACTTCACCACCCAGACGTCGAAAGTGAACGACGCACGCGGCAACCCGATCGAGATTGCCGCCGTCGTGGTGTGGAAGGTCGTGGACACGGCCCGGGCCGTGTTCGGAATCGACAACTTCACCAACTACGTGCACATCCAGTCCGAGTCGGCCGTGCGTCAGCTTGCCCGCTCGTACCCGTACGACGCCTTCGAGGACCACGACGTGACCACCCTCATCGGCGATACCAGTGAGGTGAACGAGAATCTCCTCATCGAGCTGCAAGAACGGGCCGACGACGCCGGGGTGCAGATCATGGAGACGCGCATAACAGATCTGGCGTATGCCCCGGAGATCGCTGAGGCGATGCTGCGGCGCCAGCAGGCCTCCGCCATCGTGGCCGCTCGCGCCAAGATCGTCGAAGGAGCGGTGCTCATGGTGCGCGAGGCGATTGAGGCGCTGGAGGAGGGGAGCGACCAGCACGACTCGATTCCCCTCGACAACGACCGCAAGGCGACGTTTGCCTCCAACCTCATGACGGTGATCGCAAGCGATCACCCGACGAGTCCGATCGTCAACGTCGGAACGTTGAGCCGGTAGCGAGCGAGGAGCGCGGCCATGGCCCGCGAGCGCAAGCAGTATCTGCTCCGGATACCCCAGGAGCTCTACGACCTCTATGAGGCCTGGGCTGCCGATGAGTTCCGATCGGTCAATGCACAGATAGAGGCAGTGCTCGTTGACGCCGCCCGGCGGTCCGGCCGGCGTCAACGGCGCCGGCCAACCGACCGGCAAGGTGGAAGCTAGGTGAGGGCGGCCGCCCCAATCGTTCCGGCCGGTGGCGCCGCTCGGCGGTGCTGATAGGGCCTTTCGCCTTTGGTCCAACCCCCGTCGAGGCGGTATCACAGGTTGAATCTGTTCTGAGGAGCACGTCGATGAGCCCTGCCATCCAGATCGCCGGTCTGTCTAGATCGTTCGGAGACGTTGTTGCCGTCGACGGCATCGATCTCTCCGTCGAGCCGGGGGAGCTCTTCTCGCTGCTCGGACCGAACGGGGCGGGCAAGACAACGACTATCAAGATGCTGTGCTGTCTCCTCAGGCCAACTAGCGGGACGGCCACGATCATGGGACACGACATCCGGGAAGACCCGCTCGCGGTGAAGCGGATGATCGCGGTCTCGCCGCAGGAGACGGCGATTGCCGAGTTCCTCAATGCCCGCGAGAACCTGAGTCTCATGGCGGGTCTGCACGGGATCGACAAGGTCCGCACCAGGGAGCGGTCCGACGAGCTGCTCGAGATCGTGGGGCTGACAGATCGGGCAGATGAGCGGGTCAAGAAGTACTCGGGGGGCATGAAGCGGCGTCTCAGCATCGCGATGGCTCTCGTCTCTGAGCCACAGGTGCTGTTCCTCGACGAGCCGACAATCGGGCTCGACCCTCAGTCGCGACGCGGTATGTGGGAGCACATCGCCGGCCTCAAGGGAGACACGACGATCGTCCTGACGACCCACTACCTGGAGGAAGCCGACGCCCTCGCCGACCGGATTGCCGTGATCGATGAGGGCACGGTCATCGCCCTTGGAACGCCCGGCGAACTGAAGGCCGGTCTCAGCGAGGCCGCGGTCACCGTCGTCGAAGTCGAGCACATGACCGATGAGGCCCTCGCCTGCCTCCGGGAGATCTACCCCGTGCTTCGAACGATCGAGGGTGGCGTCGAGATCGAGGCCGACGACGTCAGCGTGTACGCGATCGGCGACTGTCTGCGGCCCTTCGGTATCGAGATCCAGTCCGCCTACAAACGGAAGGCCACACTCGACGACGTTTTTCTGGAGCTCACGGGGAAGGAGCTGCGGGAATGAGATACGCCGAATTGGCCAAGCGGAATTTCAAGGAGGTGTGGCGAGACCCGTTGTCGCTCGCGCTCACGATCGGGCTGCCGGTGCTCATGCTCGTGGTGCTCCAGGCGCTGGGCGGCGCCGACGAGTTCTTCGAGGCCACGTCGCTTGCGCCGGGGATTGCGCTGTTCGGGTTTGTCATGTTGATGTTCAGTGCGGCGATGACCATTTCCCGCGACCGCGAGAGTGCCCTGTTCTCACGCTTGCTGACGACGCCGCTCAGGTCGAGCGATTTCGTGGCCGGTTACTCGGTCCCGTATCTCCCGGTGGCGGGGATTCAGGCCGCTGTGATTTTCGGGATCGGGGTGCTGTTTGGGCTGGAGGTGGCAGGGAGCATTCTGCTCGTGATGCTCGTGCTTCTCTTGGTGGCGATTCTCTTCATAGCCCTCGGGATGATCATCGGTGCGCTCTTCACCTTCAAGCAGGTGCCGTTCGCTTACATGGTGATCCTGCTGCTGGCGATCTTCGGGGGCGCCTGGGTTGACATCGAGGCCATCGGCGGCGTCTTCAAGACGGTGGGAGACTTGTTCCCGTTCGCCCACGCCCTCGCCGCCGCCCGCGACGTCATGCTCGACGGAGCGGGCCTCGGCGACATCGCCGGCGACCTCTACTGGGTTCTCGGGTACACGGTTGTCATCGTTGGCCTGGCGGTGCTCGCGTTCCGGCACCGGATGCTCGAATAGGGCCCATCCCGCTTCGTGGCGGATGCGGTGGTCGTGGCGGCAGAGCGGGGCCAGGTTGGGAACGAGCGTCGGCCCACGTGTGGGGGCGTCACTCGGGTAGGACTGCGTCGGCTTCGATCTCGATAAGCCACTCGGAATTAACGAAGCGGGACACTTCGACGATCGTGTCGACCGGTTTGAACTCACCGACGAACTCCTTGCGAACCGCTACCACTGCCTCGAAGTCGGATACGTCGGTCAGCATCATCCTGGTCCGCACCACATCCGCCATGCTCGCCCCGGCCCTTTCGAGTGCGATCTGGACGATCTCGAAACACCGTCTTGCCTGCGCTCCCGCATCCCCGACACCAACCGTCTCCCCGTCCTCACCAATTGGTGCAGTACCACCAACCGAGACGAACGGTCCGACTCGGACCGCTCTAGAGAACCCCACAAGCTCCTCATAGGGATTGCCCAACAACACGTTCATTCGCTCCACCACGAACCTCCAAATCAGATTGAGCAACTCTGCCAGATCATTGTCGGGCCGCTGGCTTCGGCCATTCCTTCTAGCCCTCGAGGCCAGCGAAGTACTCCTCCCAGGACACGTGGTCGCGGCCTGCGGCCTGCGTGAAATGACTCGGGTGGTCGGCTTCACCGTTGTGGATGCCCTCGTAGATTCCGGCGATGACGGTGCCCAAGAACTCGCCCAGCTCGGCGACCCTGTCCGCTCGGTACTCCGCGACCGTCATCGGGGTGTAGTGGAGGTCGGTACCGAATGCCCTGTTGAGGTAGTTCGCCAGCTCGTACTGGGTGATGGCTTCGCCGTGGAGGTTGTAGGTGTTGCCGTTGTGTGCGTCCTCGGTGAGCATCCGGGCGTAGGCGTAGGCCAACTCGGATCGGGTCGTGTAGCCGCATCGTCCGTCTCCTGCGCAGTTGGCGATCCCGCCTGCCTCCTTGTACGCATCAATGTATTCGACGTCGGGTTCGATGTAGATGCCGTTACGTCCAATCACCCACTCCAGACCGCTCCGACGCACATCTTGCTCGGTCTGCCGGTTGCTCTGGATGATCGGCGAGAACGCCGTTGCCTCCTCTGCACCTTGGACGCTGGTGTAGACGATCCTCGCCACACCTGCGCTCTTCGCTGCCTCGATCACGTTGCGATGCTGATCGATCCTCTTCTCGGGAGCGTCCATCCCCGACACGAGCAGAACGATGTCCACACCTTGAAGGGACTGCTCGAGAACGGCTCGTTCGTTGTAGTCGCCCGGGCGGATCTCCACGCCGAGATGTTCAGCGTTCTTAGGGGTGCGGGCCAACCCGATGACCTCCGTTCCATCGTCCAGGGCGACGAGTGCTCTGACGATCTCGGATCCCAGCTGGCCGCTCGCGGCGGTGACTGCGATTCTCATGTGGTCCTCCCTTGAGGATCGTTGCGCTGGCTTGGTGCAGCACGGTTGCGTTGGCCTCCACGTTCAACCCGCCCCACCGAAACGGTCACCAGGGTGATCGGCGGCGTTGTCACCGCTCGAGCGTGAGGTCGCTCGATGAAACCGAACTTGTGCCTGTTCAGCGAATGTCGAGCGTAATCGGGACGTTTCCGGCAAGAGCTTGAGACACCGGGCAGTTCTGCTTGGCGTCCTCGGCAGCCTCCCTGAACCCTTCGTCGCTGAGGCCGGGGACCTCACCTGATAGGACCAGCTGCATCCCGGTGATCCCCTCCCCGGGAACGAAGGTGGCGGTCGCCGTTACGTCGAGGTGGGTCGGTGGGGTGCCGGCCTTCCCCAGACCGTTGGAGAGGGCCATCGAAAAACATGTCGCATGGGCGGCAGCAATCAGCTCCTCCGGGCTGGTCTTGCTCCCGTGCTCTTCTGAACGGGCCTTCCAATCGACAGGGAACGGACCACCCGCGCCGGAGGTGAGCGTGGTGGTGCCACCACCGGACATAAGGTCGCCTTCCCAGTGGGCTGTTGCCGTGGAATCCAGGGCCATTCTCGTTCCCTTCGTAGTTGGTCGCGCCAGCTTAAAGGGCCGACACGGTCTCCCGGTCTTGAGATCGCGGGGAGATCGGCTGAGGGGATTCCTAGGGTGGTGGCCATGCCCAACAACCCGGTCCTCGTTATCGGCGCTAGTCGCGGAATCGGCGCCGAGCTGGTCCGTCAGTACCTGGCGGACGGACAGATGGTTCATGCCACGGTCCGGGATCCCGCCGAACCCGGCGAATTGGCCGGCCTCGACGGCGATCTCGTCCTCCATCGTCTCGACGTGCGCGATCCCGACGAGATCACCGAACTGGCACAGTCGGTCGACGACCTGGCGGTGATCATCCACAACGCCGGGATCAACCGGGCACCCCGCGCAGAGATCATGGAAGTCAACGCCGTCGCGCCGATTCGGGTCATCGAGGCGATGCTCGCAGCCGGCACCCTCCGGCCGGAGGGCGTCATCGCCATCATGACCTCGCAGATGGGGGCTCGCAGGGACAGAACCGGGAGTCTCGGCGACTACGGCGACTCGAAGGAGGCGCTCAACCTCGAATTCCGCAACCGGGCCGACGACTGGCGCGGGCGTGGCGCTCTCGCCATCGTCGTTCATCCCGGCTGGGTGAGGACCGACATGGGCGGCTCATCTGCCCCGCTGAGCGTGGAGGAGAGCGCTACCGGTGTACGGGACCTCATCGCCAACCTCACCCCTGAGCAACACGGCCGGTTCTGGACCTGGGACGGCCGGGAACACCCCTGGTAGGCCTCGATGAGTGAAGACGAGCGCCGGATCTGGGACGACCGATATTCGAGTGGCGACTACCAGCCCCGCCCGGCGGCCGGCCCGTTCCTGGAGGCCTGGATCGAGCGACTTCCAGCCGGCCGGGCCCTCGACGTCGCCTGCGGGGCCGGGCGCCACGCCATGCGGCTGGCCGAGGTTGGCCTCGCCGTCGACGCCCTGGATGTCTCCGCCGTGGCGATCGACATGGCCGCGAAGGAAGCAAACCGTCGGGGTCTCGATATCAACTGGGTGGTTGCCGACCTCGACCATCATGCGCTGCCGGCCGGCACCTACAACGTCATTACCGTCATCCGGTATGTGAATCGGAGTCTGTGGCCGCGCCTCGTCGATGCGCTGGCTCCGGGCGGATGGCTGCTCGTCGAGCACCACATGAAGACCGACGCCGACGTCGACGGGCCCAGCTCGCCCGAGTTCCGGCTCGAGCCCCAGGAGTTGTTGGAGGCCTTCGGCTCGTTGCGGGTACTCTTCTATGAGGAGACGATCACCGAAGGCGATCGGCCGGGCCGACACCATGCGCTCGAACGCCTCGTGGCCGTCAAAGAGGGCCCCGGCTGGTAGTCAGGCAGTCGGAACCGTCGAGGATCGACGGGTGCGGTCCCGGATCGACTGGCCGGTCAGGACCAGGAAGAACAGGACGATGGGAACGAGCGCCATGGTGGCCGATCCCGACGTGTTGGCGTGGAAGCTGATCACGAGGCCGGCCACGACCGACAGAACCCCGATAGCCGCCGCGGTGGCCATCATGGCCGGCACCCGACGCACGAGCAGCGCGGCGGTAGCAGGAGGGCCTACGAGCATTCCGAAGACGAGGAGGGTCCCGACCGTCTGGAAGGACCCGACGATCGTCAGTGTGATGAGCCCGAGCATCACCCCGTGGGCCAGGCGGGGTCGCAGGCCAAGCAGCTCGGCCTTCTGCTCGTTGAACGAGAGGACCAGGAACTGCCGGTGGAACAGGGCCGAGACCACCAGGGTGATGACGGCAACCCCGGCCAGCA
>SHLN01000230.1 GCA_004283105.1 Acidimicrobiia bacterium | reverse complement strand
GTTCCGCAGCTCTGCGGCTTCGGGAGTCTCGTAACTGCTCATCTTTTCCTATCGGCGTCGCGGTAGTGGGGCTTTCGCAATTATAGATTTGGGGGGCCGCAACCTAACACCACGCGGCTAATGCTCCATGGATCCGGGATCTCAGGCCGGATCGATCTTGCGGGCGACGGTGATGAAGCCGGTGTGCCCGACCATGCGGTGATCGGGCCGGACGGAGCGGCCGTCGATGTTCCACTCCCGGTGCATGACCTCGAAGTTCGAGATCTCGGCGAAACACCCGGCCGCCCGGAGCGCCTCCGTTGTCTGCTGGACCTGAGGGATCGTCGGCACGTAGGAGACCCAGATAGCCCCGGAGGGGAGCGACTCAGCTGCCGCCTCCACGACCCCGAATGGCTCCGGCAGGTCGAGGACCAGCCGATCGGGCCCGACGTCGGCCACCTGATCGGCAACCTCACCGACCCGGAGCTCCAGATTCGGAGGGAGCCCGAGGAGATACGCTTCCAGCGCCCGGCGAGCGTGCTCTGCATGGTCGTCGCGGCGCTCAACGCTCACCACCCGGCCGCCCGGACCGACCGCCCGCAGCAGCGCCATCGTGAGGGCTCCCGATCCGGTGCCGGCCTCGAGCACCGTCATGTCGGGACCGATGTCGCCCCACACGAGGATCGGGCCGATGTCCTTCGGGTACACGACCTGGGCTCCCCGCTTCATGTTGAGGATGTAGTCGGCCAGCCGGGGTTGCACTGCCACCAGCCGGCCCCCGAGCGAGCTCTTCACGACGCTGCCCTGCGGCCGTCCGATGATGTCGTCGTGAGCCACCATCCCGTTGTGGAAGTGAAACACGCTGCCGGGGTCGAGCGTGAGGAGGAACTTGCGGCCCTTGCCATCGGTCAGCAAACAATGGTCGCCCTTGGCGAATTCAGCCACGATCGGCCATCCGGCCCTGCAAGAGGCAGAACGAGCACAGCTCATTGGTAGTCGGCTGGCCACAGTTCGAGCACTCGTTGAGCTCCACTTCCTCCTGATGGGCAGACGCGAACTGGTCGGACACGCGGTCGAGAAACCCGAACAAGAACCGCTGCTTGGTGCCGGGCCGCTCGCTCTCGATCACGTTGAGCCACTCCTTCATGCGGATTCCCGTGTTGCCGCCCACGAGCGGGCACTCGTCGACCTCGTAGTCGATCCCTTTCAGAACGCAGTAGGCAGCTGTCTCGCGCTCGGCAATCCTGAGCAATGGCTTGACCTTGCGTACGAGCCCCTCCTTGGTTGCCGGCAGGACCGGCCGCTGACGCCCTATGTACTCGAGGTTCCAGTTGAGGGTGTTGCCCATCAGCACAGCGGCCTCATCGTCGAGGTTGTGCCCCATGACGAGGACGTCGTAGCCGCCGTCGTGGGCGACCCGGTTCAGGACATATCGCTTGGAGAGACCGCACACCGAACAGGCCACCCGGCGGGTCTCGGCGGCAGCCTCCGGGATGGTGTAGCCGTAGTCGGTTGCCAGATCCACGACCTGCAGGTTGAGATCCCGGTTCTTGGCGTACTGCTCGGCCAGCTGGAGGCTTCCGGAGCTGTACCCCTCCTCGCCCCCGATTCCCAGCTCGATGTAGACGCCGTCCACCTCGTAGCCGAGGTCGGTGAGGAGGTCCCACAGCGCCAGGCTGTCCTTGCCGCCGGACACCCCCAGCAGGATCTTCTCCCCGGGCTCGAGCATGGTGAAATCGTGGATGGTCCGTTCCACCTGACGGCTCATGTGCTCGAAAAAGTGGTCCTTGCAGAACACAGCGTGGTGGCGACGGATCTCGATGGCGGCCGGCTCCCGGCACACCTTGCACTTCATCGGGTGCTCCCCCCCGAGATGACCGGCCGCAGCTCGATGGTGTCGGCGTCTGTGACCAGGTCGGTCTTGAGCAGGAGCTCTCCGTCACGGATCACCAGCACCGTCTCAGGGATGATGTCGAGACGCTTCAGCACGTCCTTGACGGAGGCGTCGCCCTCGATCTCGAGTTCGCGCCGCGGGTTGCGAAGGACAACCTTCACTGAACGAAAAGAGCTCCCAATGAGCCGAGCATTCCCAGCACAACAATGACGACCAGGATCTTCACCAACAGATCGCGGTTTCTAAACATGATCAAACCTCGCAGAAGCCCTAGATTGAGCGTGAAATGAATTTAGCCGGGAACCAGGCAAAGCAGTTATTCAAGAGCCTCCGCACAGGGAGCCGGCCGTCGGTGGTCGGCCTGTGGGCGGCCGCCACAGCGGTCGAACAGATGCGCAAGCGCAGCAAGGGCTCGGGAAAAGAACTCATCGCCACCAAGAAACTCAAGCCGGGCGAGAGCTATGTCATCCGCATGCCCGGCAAGAACGAGGGCTCCATGGCCGGGTCCCTCGCCCCCGGGACGGTGGTGGCCGAGGTCGAGACGAACCGCGAGGAGTCGATCCCGGCACAACTGCTCAGCGTCGCCACCGACCTGCTGGGCGCCGCCTCCGAGGAATCCAAAGAGCCGTCCCCGACCCGCCGTCGCCAGCGTCGCACGACCTCGCTCGTGGCCGACGAAGAGGAGACCGCAACGCCGGGCCGGCGCGAACGGCGCCGGGCCGCCAAGGAAGCCGAGAAACCCGTCGAGAAGGTCGGGCGCCGCCAGCGTCGTAAGGCGGCACGCGCCGAGGTCGCGGAACCCGCCCCCGCTGAGGAGTCGTTCGCATCCAGTCTGGTCGACGTCGCCGCCAGCTTCATGGGAACCGACGATGAGTCGACCGAGGTTGCCCCGCCCAAGGTGAGCCGTCGCCGGCGCCGCCGCTCCGACCGGCTCGCCACCCTCGAGGATGTCGATTTCGATCGGGAGGCACTCCCCCGCCGCCGGGGCCGCAAGCTGCGCCGGGCCGAGCGTCGAGCGGAGAAACGGCCGACCCGCAAACGCGTCCGCCGGGCCCGCAAACAGCAAAAGGGCGCCGCCAAGACGGTGGCGAAGATCGAACGCCGCCCCGAGCCGTCCCGTCGACGGCGCCGCAAGATCCGGGCGGCAGAACGCGAGCTCGACTACCGCCGCACCAAGGTTGAGAAGCGATCAACCCGCCGCCGGCGCCGCAAACTCAAGAAGGCAGAGAAAGCCTTCGAAAAGCTGACGTAGTTCCGGCTATCGGCCATCGGCAAACCGGGGTCAATGCGAGGCTGCTGGTCCCCAAGAAGACTCAGCAGGTTCTTGCCCAAAGCTCATAGCTCATAGCTAACTGAGCCGGTAGATCTCCAGCTGGGCGCCACCCTTCTTGCCCTTGCGGCGGCCGAGAAGGTAGACGAGCAGGACGAGCAGCACACCACCGATGGCGAGGCCGATGCCGGCGTTCTTGGCGGTGGAGGCGGTGTCGTCCACTGCCGATTGGACTTGCCGGAATTTGGCTTCGAGATCGCTGCGTTCGATGGTCATGGCGTCAGGCTACTCCTCGTCTTCGGCGGTGCGCGATGGGATGACATCCTTGATGCTGCCCGGGTCTTCGTAGCCGCGGCGGCCCAGGTACATGATGAGACCGGCGATGGCCACAAGCAGAATCGCAGACAACACATAGGCCAATCCGCTCCAGGCTCGCCCGTCGGGAAGCAGCCGGATCATCCAGCGGTTGACGGCCACGCCGCCGAGAAAGGTGGCCAGGCCGAACAGCATGGCGGCCGCCACACCAAGCCCGGCGGCCTTCCCGAGCCGCTTGGCCGGCTCAACCGTTTCTTGCTTGAGATACTGCTTGGAGAGGTCGAGGGACTCGGTGATCAGTTCGGGGATTTCTTTCACGTTTGGCATCAGGCCCCCATTCTCCCCAGTCCGAGGAGATGTCGCAACACGCCGGTCTCTCCGGCCGCGATTCGGAGCTCCTGTTCGAGTCGTTCCGTCGTTGTTTCGATCTCCAATAGCTCCTGGCGTTCGGGGTGTGACAGGGGCAAGACCGTCGCTACCTGATACGAGGCGAGGGTGGGATCCCGATGGAGAACCGACGAGATCGAGGCGGGGCGACCACTCTCGGCCGCCGCAGCCGCAAACCGCTGGACGCCGCGCTCGAGTTCGTCTCGGAGCAAACGGATGTCGCCGTCGCCCGGTTGCTCCTCGACGACGGCCACCCCGACGGTGCCGTCGTGCGGGCGAGCTGAGGTGGGGATCTCGAGCCGGTCGCCACCGACGACGTCGATGTCGAGCCGATCGTAGGGAGCGATGCTGCGCGAGCGGATA
>SHLN01000229.1 GCA_004283105.1 Acidimicrobiia bacterium | reverse complement strand
GGGTCTGCCGGCGTCATTCGTGCAGAAGCTCAGGGCCGCCCTGTCGCACTACGGCATCGAATCACTCGAGCCGAAGCGTCGACTGCGGCGGGCCCTGTACCGGATGTACATTGCGTTCCAGCGACTGCAACGCCGTCCGGCGGCGATGATGACGCTGCTCGAGGGGTGGCGGGAGGCCGAAGACGTTGCCCTGTTCGCGGCCGAGTATCGACCATTGCTGACCCGTCTGGCGGACGACACGCGCCGCCGGTTCCCTCAGATCCACGCTGTGGCGGCAGAGGTGATCTTCGAGGCGTTTGACCGGCCGCTGCTGGATGAGAGCCGCCGGGCCGTGTACGCCGCGGTCGACGAACAGCTGGCGGCGCTGGCGGCGGGGGTTTCCGAGCCGGATCAGACCCAACTGCTGGCGGCGCTGGTGGCCTGTCCGCAGCCTCTCAAGACCACCCTTTCGAGGCGATTCGCGGATGCGACGCCACAGATGAGGCGCCTCATGCTCGAAGTCATGGCCCGGCGCTATTACCGGATGCGAGCCCTCGACGAGCTGAGTCACCACGAGGTTGGCGGGATCGGTCTCCTGCGCGGGCGGTACCCGCATGAGGGTACGACCATCTCGCTCATCGCGACTCATGTTGACCACCGGCACCTGGCCGGGGCGGTGGAGGCAGTCACCGACCTCATCCAACAGGTCCCGGAGGGTGACGACATCGTCGTGGATTTCTACGGGTGGCGAGACGACGCCTCCGATGACACGGCATTGACGGCTGAGGCGTTTGCCGCGTTGCTCGATGCAGCCGAGTTTGGCCGGCCGCTCCGGCGGGTGGTGCTCGCCGTATCAGCCGAGTCGTCGGGTCCCGGCATGGCCGGCGTCGAGCAGTACACCTTCCGGCCGAGCGGCTCCGGGATGCAAGAAGAACGGGAGATTCGCGGGCTGCATCCGATGATGGGGAAGCGGCTCGAGGTGTGGCGCCTCTCCAACTTCAACCTATCCCGTCTTCCGAGCGGCGACGACGTCTATCTCTTCCGCGGCACGGCCCGGGACAATCCCCAGGACGAACGCATCTTCGCGCTGGCCGAGGTGCGAGACCTCACAGCCGTTCGCGACGATGACCGACACATGATTGGCCTCCCCTATTTGGAACGGGTGTTTGCCGATGCCTGCATGGCCATCCGCCGCTACCAGGCCTCCCTTCCGCCCCGGCACCGCCCGGTCTGGAACCGGATCCTCCTCTATGTGTGGCCGGTCATCGATCTCGAGCCCGATGAGATGGGTTTGGTGGTGACCCGCTTGGCCCCGGTCACCGAGGGCCTCGGGATCGAGAAGGTGGTGGTTCGAACTCCAAACGGTGCCGGACCGTCCGATCGCGTTCCATCCCCCGAGTTCGAGATCCTCAACCCCGAAGGGACCGGTGTGGCCATCCGGGTTCGCGAGCCCCGCTTCGAGCCGCTCGAGCCACTCGACGCGTACACGCAGAAGGTGGTGCGTCTGCGGGGCCGCGGAATCACCTATCCATACGAGCTCATCTCGATGATTGCCCCGTCGGACGGTGATGCCGGGGGGTTCCCGCGGGGCACGTTTGTCGAGTATGACCTCGCCGCATCGGAGAGTGGGGGAAATGACACGCTGGAACCGGTAGACCGTCCACCGGGCGAGAACACGGCCAATATCGTCGTCGGCGAAGTCACCAGCTTCACGCCGAAACACCCCGAGGGAATGCGGAGGATCCTCGTCGCCGGTGACCCGAGCCGGGGGATGGGCTCGCTGGCGGAGCCTGAATGCCGGCGGATCAACGCCGCCCTCGAGTTGGCCCGTCGCCGGGAACTCCCGGTCGAGTGGTACGCCATCAGCGCGGGAGCCCTCATTTCCATGGAGAGCGGCACAGAGAACATGGATTGGATCGCCCTGGTGCTGCGACGCATCGTTGAGTTCACCCAGGGCGGAGGTGAGTTGAACGTGGTGGTGACCGGTATCAACGTCGGCGCCCAGCCGTATTGGAATGCGGAGGCCACGATGCTCATGCACACCCGGGGGGTGCTCGTCATGACGCCCGACTCGGCCATGGTGCTCACCGGCAAGCAGGCGCTCGACTACTCGGGGGGCGTCTCGGCGCCGGACAACCAGGGGATCGGGGGCTACGACCAGATCATGGGTCCGAATGGGCAAGCTCAGTACTTCGCCACCGACATTGCCGGTGCCTGCCGGATCCTGCTCCGGCACTATGAGCACTCGTTCGTTGCTCCCGGTGAACGGTTCCCACGCCGGTCGGTGACGACCGATGCCCGGGATCGGGACATCCGCCCGCATCGACACGGCGGACGGTTCGAAACTGTCGGCGACGTCTTTTCTGATCAGGCCAACCCCGATCGAAAGCATCCATTCGAGATCCGACGGGTGATGGAAGCCGTCGTCGATCGCGACTCGGCCCCCCTGGAGCGGTGGTTTGGGTGGGCCGATGCCGAAATGGCGGTCGTGTGGGACGCACACATCGGAGGAATCCCGGTGAGCTTGGTCGGGTTCGAATCCAAGCCGCTGCCCCGCTTTGGCCAGGTGCCGGCAGACGGTCCCGGGTCGTGGACGGCAGGGACACTGTTTCCCCAATCGTCTCGCAAAGTGGCCCGGGCCATCAACGCAGCCAGCGGGAGCCGGCCCGTGGTTGTTCTCGCCAATCTGTCCGGCTTCGACGGATCCCCGGAGTCGATGAGACGGTGGCAGCTCGAATATGGGGCCGAGATCGGCCGGGCCGTTGTGAACTTCGACGGGCCCATCGTCTTCTGCGTGGTCTCTCGCTACCACGGGGGCGCCTTCGTTGTGTTCTCCAACCGCCTCAACGACCACATGGAGGTGGCGGCGGTGGAGGGAGCCAAGGCAAGCGTGATCGGGGGAGCGCCCGCCGCGGCGGTTGTTTTCGCCCGCGAGGTCCGGCGGCGCACTGAGGCCGACGAGCGAGTTGCGAAACTGGCAGAGGAGCTCAAGGTGGCCTCCGGGGCCGATCGGGCTCGGGTACGAAGCCGTCTCGAGCGGGTGAGGTCCGACGTCTACTCCGAGCGGCTCGGCGAGGTGGCGTCCGAATTCGATCATGTTCACAGCGTTCATCGCGCTCGAGACGTCGGATCTGTTGATGAGATCATCGGTGCCGGCGAGCTGCGGCCCTATCTCATCGATGCCGTCGAGCGTGGCATGGCCGGGTTCGGCCCGGCGTGACGGCGGTCGAATGGCTGGCCGCAGGCGAGCACGAGTTGCCGGCCGACGACCAGTTTCTCACCGAACGTGAGCTCGCCTGGATGGGGCGAATGCGGTTCCCGAAGCGGCGGCTCGAATACCGGCTCGCCCGATGGTGTGCCAAGACAGCGATCGCTGCCACAGTCGAGCCGGCTCCACCGGTCGGCGAGGTCGAGATCGGCCATCTTCCCGAGGGGGCACCCGCCGGTTACATCCGCGGCGCGGAGTTCGAGCGGAGGATCTCGATGACCGATCGGGCGGGATGGGCCGTATGTGCGATCGCGCCGCCCGGCATCGAGGTCGGCGTAGATCTGGAGCTCGTCGAGACCCGGACCCCGGGGTTCGTTGCCGACTTCTTCACCGCCTCGGAACGTCTGATCACTATGCGGGGACGGGAGGTGGACCCGCTCCTCGCCAATCTCATCTGGTCTGCGAAGGAGAGCGCGCTCAAGGTGCTGCGGACGGGACTGCGGCGCGATACCCGTTCCGTCGAGGTGACGATGGAGCCGGGTCCCGGCGACTCCTGGACGCCGCTCACCGTCGCTGCAGACGGGTTGAGCCGTCCCTTCGCCGGGTGGTGGCGGCGCTACGGCGAGTTCGTGTTGACGGTGGCGGCGAGCCATCCAACGGCCACGCCGATTTCGCTGTCAGCGTCGACGGGATTGGCCACGGCCGAGCCGGTCCATTCTTGGCTCGACCAGCCTGCCCCGATCGACGTCGACTAGTCGTCCTCGAGTTCGGCCAGCTTCTCACTCAGCTTGTCGAGTGTCTCCTCGAGCTTGCTGATCCGGTCGTCGGCCTCTGACAAGTAGTCGTCGACACCTTCACCGGCGACGTCCTTCGCTTTCTCCCCGGCGCCGGCGGGCTCACCCGGTGTCGCCTCGTCGGGAGCGGCTTTGGCTTCGACCTCATCCGCCTCCTTCTCGGCTTCGTCGGGCCCGGTGTCTTTGGCCGTGTCTTCGTCGGTGACGGCCTCTTCGGCCTCGCCGGTGCCTTCGTCGGTGGCGGCGTCTTCGGCCGTGTCTTCGCC
>SHLN01000228.1 GCA_004283105.1 Acidimicrobiia bacterium | reverse complement strand
GGAGTCTGAGTGTACGGGAACCCTTCGGGTTCCTTAGGAGCCACTTCGTGGCTCCATCGGCAATTGTCTTGATCGGGCCTGATCTAGGTCGCGACTTGTACGGTCACCGTCGACCCGGCGGGCGCGTACGGGACGATCGATTCGTCGATGGGTTGGCCGTCGACCGACACCCGTGGTTCGCCGCCTCCGGTGTTGGTGATGGTGATCCGGTATTCGGCGCCGCGACAGGTTCGGGTCACAGACACATCCGTCAGGTGGCTCGGCAGGCTGGGCTGTACCCGCAGGCCGTCGAACTCCGGCTTGATACCGAGGATGTGCTGGGAGATGGCCACGAAGTTCCAGGCGGCGGTGCCGGTGAGCCACGAGTTCTTGGCTTCCCCATGCCGGGCCGCGTCCTTG
Source organism: Acidimicrobiia bacterium (assembly GCA_004283105.1). GTDB lineage: Bacteria > Actinomycetota > Acidimicrobiia > Spongiisociales > SHLN01 > SHLN01. Next base: position 3,878 of record SHLN01000228.1, on the reverse strand, counting down.
CCGGCGATCATCTGGGCGTAGGCGTAGGGCTCCAGCCGGTGCACCTCGGAGATCTCCTCGCGGAAGGCAGGAGCAATCTTGGACCAGACCTCGAAGGCGCGGTCGTTGCGGCCGACGGTCGTCTCGGCGATGGCGATCCACGGGTTGTTGTGGCAGAAGATCCCGCCGTTCTCCTTGTAGCCGGGCGGATAGGTGCTGATCTCGCCGAGTTCGAGCCGGTAGCTCGTGTAGGCGGGCTGGAGGATCACGATCCCGTGGTCGCTATCGAGGATCTCCTTCACCGAGTCGAGCGCCCGGACGGCTTCGCCCGTCTCCCGACCGATACCGGCCATCACGCAATAGCCCTGTGGCTCGATGTAGATCTTTCCCTCGTCGCACTCGGCCGAGCCGACCTTGTTGCCGTGGAAGTCGTAGGCCCGTACGAACCAGTCACCATCCCAGCCATGCTCGAGGACCGCCTCGGTCATGGCGGCAGCTTCCCGGCGGGCGCCGGCCGCCTCGACGCGCAGGCCGGCCGCCTCGGCCAGGTCGGCGTAGTCGGCCGCGCAGTGCACGAACAATCCGGCAATGAAGACCGACTCGGCCGTTCCCCCCGACCGGTTCTCGGTCGTCTGGAACGACTCGCCCGGGGTCTCCGAGAAGCAATTCAAGTTGAGACAGTCGTTCCAGTCGGCCCGTCCGATGAGCGGGAGCCCGTGTGGCCCGCGGTTGTGGAGCGGGTGATGGAACGATCGCCGCAGGTGCTCGAACAGCGTGCCGGTGTCGTCCGGATCGTTGTCGAAGGGGACCTCCTCATCCAGGATGGCCATGTCTCCGGTTTCCTTGATGTAGGCGGCGACGCCTTCGATCAGCCACAACGGGTCGTCGTTGAAGCCGGTCCCGACGTCGTGGTTGCCGCGTTTGGTGAGCGGCTGGTACTGGTGATAGGCGCTTCCGTCGGGGAACTGCGTGGCAGCAATGTCGAGGATTCGCTGCCGGGCCCGGTCGGGTACGAGATGTACGAAGCCGAGCAGGTCCTGGTTGGAGTCGCGGAACCCCATGCCGCGGCCGATCCCGCTTTCGAAGTAGGAGGCGCTGCGTGACAGATTGAAAGTGACCATGCACTGGTAGGGGTTCCAGATGTTCACCATCCGGTCGACGCGTGGATCGCCGGTCGTTGTCTGATAGGCCGCCAGCATCCCGTCCCAGTAGTGCCGCAGGTCGGCGAGCGCCCCGTCCACCTGTTCGCTCGTCGAGAAGCGGGAGAGCAACTCGTGGGCCGGTGCCTTGTTGACGACATCGGGCGCTTCCCACTTCTCCCCGGGCGGGTTCGCGGCGTATCCGAGCATAAACACGAGGTCGCGGCTTTCTCCCGGCTCGAGCGCCAGATCGATCTGGTGCGACCCGATCGGCGACCAGCCATTGGCGACCGAGTTGCGGCACCTGCCGTCTACTACGGCATCGGGCGCATCCCAGCCGCTGTACAACCCGAAGAAGCTCTCCCGATCCGTGTCGAATCCGGCCACCGGGACGTTGACGCTGTGGAACGCATAGTGGTTGCGTCGTTCCCGGTACTCGGTCTTGTGATAGATCGTCGACCCGTCGATCTCGACTTCGGCCAGTGAGAGATTGCGCTGGTAGTTGGTCTGGTCGTCGAAGGCGTTCCACAGGTTGAACTCGACGAGTGAGAACAAGCTCAGCTGCTTGGCGACCGACCCGGTGTTGGTGAGGCGAACCCGGTGGACCTCGGCGGTAGTGCCGAGCGGCACGAGGAAGAGCGCTTCGGCCCGGACGCCGTTCCGTTCCCCGGTGATGGTCGAGTACGACAGCCCGTGGCGAGCCTCGTAGTCGTCCAGATCGGCTTGCACCGGCGCCCAGGTGGGCGACCACACGTCGCCACCGTCGTTTATGTAGAAGTAGCGGCCTCCGGTGTCGGTGGGGACGTTGTTGTAGCGGTAGCGGGTCAAGCGCCGCATCCGAGCGTCGCGATAGAAGCTGTAGCCGCCGGCAGTGTGGGAGATCAGCCCGAAGAACTCATCGGTGCCCAGGTAGTTGATCCACGGATAGGGGAGCCGGGGGGTCGTGATGACGTACTCACGCGCCGCGTCGTCGAAATGTCCAAAGCGCATGTCGGTCCTTGTTCGGTCTTCCCGAAGTTAGCGAGGGCGCACCGGCCGGCGCGTCTAGGGCTTCGCAGCCCGGGCACCCACTGCGCTCTTCCGATACGCTCGGATCGTGCGAGTGAGACGGGAGGTTGGTGTGGAGCGGGTCGCCGAAGGGGTCTATCAGGTCAAGAAGGGCTTCCGGGCCTTCGTCGTCGATGGCGACGAGGGACTCACCCTCATCGATACCGGCCTTCCCAGGCGGGCAGGCGTCCTCACCTCGGGGATCGAATCGATCGGCCGGTCGGTTGCCGATATCCGGTCCATCGTGCTCACGCACAGTCATGCCGATCATGCCGGAAACGCGGCCGAGCTCAAACGGGAGTCCGGCGCCGAGCTGTACTGCTCACCGGCCGATGCTCCGGCCGTGGGCGGACTCGAGAAGGCGCCGACGCCGCCGGTTCTCGACCGGACTCCGCTGCAGATCCTCAAGCCGCTCCTGAACCTCATGCCGAACCCGGAGCCGGCCGAGGTGGACCACACGATCGAGGCCGGCGTCTTCCTCAGACTGCCGGAGGACTTGACGGCAACACCAACCCCCGGCCACACGCCGGGACACACGAGCTTCCTGCTCGATCGCGCCGGCGGGATCCTCTTCGTGGGCGATGCGGCGTCGCAGAGGAACGGCTCGGTCACCAGGGGCTGGTTCAACCGGTCAACGCCCCAATCCGATCAGGCTGTGAGGACGCTCGCAGAGTTGGATTTCGCCATCGCCTGCTTCGGGCACGCCGACCCGCTGGACGGCAAGGCGAGCGATGCGTTCCAGCGATATGCGGCCGGGCTCTAGCCGGCGAGCGAGCGAACCTTGGCGACGACCGCCCCGATGTTGATCGTCCACCCCACCCCGAACACCCGGTCGACGATGATCGAACCCTCCGGGTCCCAGAACGTATGCTTCACCTTGTCCATGGTCGGCATGCGGAAGTCGTAGGGGACGAAGCCTCCGAGGGCGCCATGCCACGTCCGCTCCTCCTGGGGGAGGCGCAGTTCCTTGATCACGGCTGCGATGACGAGTCCGAGGGCGAGGATCTTGAGCGGCTTCCAGTTGCCGGAGCGGCTTTTCTTGTCCGTGCGAGCAGTCGTTCTCATGGGACGAGGCTAGTGGTGCGCCTGAGTCAAGCTCCAACCGGTTTGATGGGAGCGACGTGCTCGACGCCGGTCGTCCGGAGGGCAGGCGGCTACTTGGCTCTGGTGTAGCGCCGCACCGACAGCGGGAGGAAGATCGCCACGATGATGGCGGCCCAGATGAGCGTGTACAGGACCGGATTCTCCAGCGGCCAAACGGTCGGTTCCGGTGTCCCTGCCGGGATGTTGCCGAACAACTCGCGTACGGCCTGGGTGAGCGCCGAGACCGGGTTCCACTCCGCGAAGGTCCGCAGCACGCCGGGAAGATTCTCAGAGGGGACGAACGTGTTGGCGATGAACGTGAGCGGGAAGATCACGAGGAACGAGGCGTTGTTGATCACTTCCACGCTCGGCACCAGCAATCCGACGTAGGCCATGATCCACGAGAAGGCGTAGGCGAAGGTCAGCAACAGGGCGAACCCCAGCACCGTGTCGAGCACCCCGTTGTGAACTCGCCAGCCCACAATCAATCCGGTCAGCGCCATGATGAAGAGCGAAATGACGTTGTAAACGACATCGCTGGCCGTGCGGCCGACCAGGACCGAAGACCGTGACATCGGCAAGGAGCGGAAGCGGTTGATGATGCCCTTCTGCATGTCGTCGGCAATGCCG
>SHLN01000227.1 GCA_004283105.1 Acidimicrobiia bacterium | reverse complement strand
TGAGTGCCCTGGCCGATTGCTAGCGGTCCCTCACTACGAGTGGGTTGACGCAGGCCGGCCCATGCCTCACGCTGCCCGGGCAGCCTCAGATCGAGCTCGGAGAGTATGTGTATAGTTAGGCGTATGCCAAGAATGCAGGTGTATCTCCCCGACGACCTCTATGCCGCGGTGAAAGATCGGGGCCTTCCCGCCTCCGAATTGCTTCAGCAAGCGGTCCGTGTCGAGATACGTCGCCGCGACCTTTTGGAGGCCACCGACGACTACCTCATCGAGCTCCTGGCCGAGGTCGGCGAACCGGATCCGGAGCAGATAGCTCGGGCTCAGCAGATCGCCCGCCGCTTGAGCGGCCGGTCCGATCGGGCAACCGGGTAGATGGTGGTTCTGGACTCGGGTGGTCTCACCCGGCTCTCAGAGCGATCACGGCAGGCTGCGGCACTGATCGAGGCCCTGGCCACCGAAGGATTGTGGCCGCCTCGAGTACCCGCTCCGGTGCTCGTCGAATCGCTCCGCGGAGATCGTGGCAAGGACGCGCTTGTGAATCGGTTGCTGAAGACCTGCGACGTCGTCGAGGAGATCCCCGAGGCACTCGCCCGTCGAGCGGCGCTGTTCAGGACCCGGGCCCGGACCGGATCGGCAGTCGATGCCATCGTCGTTGCAGTTGCCGAACCGGGTGGTTTGGTCTTGACCTCGGACAAGGGCGACCTGAGAGCCCTCGCCGGCCATGCACGCGACGTTCGCGTTGAACCAATCTGATATCCGGGCAGGTGGCTATCCAACGTGTCGAAAAGAGATATCCTGTAGGTGTGACCAAGAGATTGATAGACGTGGACGATGACAAACTCGAGAAGGTGCGAGCCCTGCTCGGAACTCGCACGCTGAAGGCAACAGTGGACAGTGCCTTTGACGAGGTTCTCGCTCTTGAGCAACGGCGAAGCGCGCTGTTGGCCGAGCGCGGGATTGACCCTGATGACCTGGCCGATCCTCAGGCCCGGCAGGCGGCGTGGGGCTAGGGCCCTACTACCTTGGTGATACGTCGGCGTTGGCACGTCTGAGCCAACCGCACGTCGCCGACCGACTCCTCCCGCTGCTGGAAGCTGGATTGGTGGCGCGGTGCACGCCGACTGATCTCGAGGCGGGATTCTCGTCGGTCAGTCCCGGCTCGCACCGGGCGATGCGGGAACTCCGATCGGCGTGGCCGTTCGTTTCGATGGATCAATCGGTTCTGAATCGCGCCACCGAGGTGCAGGATGCGCTGGCCGCTCACAGTCGCCAACGCGCCGTCAAGATCGCCGACCTCTTGATCGCCGCCGCCGCCGAATCGGTTGAGCTGGTTGTCCTCCACTACGACCACGACTTCGACCTGATCGCCGACGTCACAGGCCAGCCGACCGAGTGGATCGTGGACGCCGGCACCGTTTCGTAGTCAACGAGCCAGCTGGTTCGCTGTTTGCCTCAGTCCGAGGAGGGCTCTTCTGGCGCTTCGGTAGGAGCGTCCTCGCCGAGGACACCCTTCTCGCGCATCTTGCCGACGACCTTGTCGGCGATCTCGGACCGCTTTTCAGCTGGCATCTGCTCCGGGAGGCGGGCATCGAGTTTGGCTCGTACCTCGGATTCGCCCAGGCCGGCCCATTCCGCCTTCTTGGCTTCGAGCACCTTTGCGACGGCGACTACTCCGCCGACGAGAAAGGCGAGTTTGATGAGTTTCTTCATGGCGGTTTCCCCTCCTGTGAGACGCACAGCATACGACGATCGACGGCATTGCCGTCTTGGCTTGCCGCCCCCACCCTTCTCCTGCAATTGAGAGGTCTGAGTGGTGCCCGCCATCTCTCCGGCGTCTACGACCGGTTGACGGATCCGTTACCGACTACAAGGATCCACCCGATGCCCGCATTCCAATCTCCGTCCGATCCCGCCAACCCATTGGCCGAGTTGTCCGGGCTGGGTCTCTCCGATTGGCTGTGGGCGATCGGCATCCTTGTGGTGGCGGCACTGCTCGGCCTCAGTGCCGGCCGACTCGCGACCCGGTTCATCGACAAACGAGCCAGCACGTTCATCGCTCGTCTCGTGGGCCGGTTTGTCGCGTTGACGTTCGTGGTGCTCGGGTTTGTCTACGCCCTCAATCAGCTCGGGGTTTCGATCGGACCGGTGCTCGGACTGCTCGGCCTCGCCGGCCTTGCGCTAGCGCTTGCATTTCAGGACCTCCTCCAGAACATCATCGCCGGGATATTCATGTCGATACGTCGGCCGTTTGATGCCGGCCACCAGGTGTCGATCAATGGCTTTGAGGGAACCGTCGAGAGCATCAACCTGCGCGAGGTGGGGCTGGTTGGCTTCGATGGCGTCCGGGTGCATCTCCCCAATGCCGGCGTGTGGTCCAACCCGATCATCAACTACACCGAGCTCGGCCAGCGGCGGACCACCTTTGAGGTTGGCGTCAGCTACGCCACCGACCTCGACGCCGCCCAGGCGGTGATCCTCGATGTCATGGGCACCATCCCCGGGCTGGCCGCGACTCCGGCCCCCGAAGCATTCGTGAGGGAGTTCGGAGATTCGGGCATCAACTTCGCCCTTCGCTTCTGGCATGGCGCTGATTTCGCCATCGAGTGGCGGGTCCGCGACGAGCTGGCCCGGTCCCTCAAGCGGCGATTCGACCAGGAGGGCATCACGATCCCCTTCCCCCAGCGGGTCGTGCACATGGCTCCTCCACCCGAGGACCCGTCGGGCGATTAGCCCGGCCCCTCGCCGGTCCTTCTACTCCACGTAGAGCGTGCCATCCCGGTCGGTTACCCGTCCCCGCCCGAGTGGGAGGACGTGGGTCAGGGTCTTGAAGGCGGCGCCGAGGAAGGGGATCCTGGCGAAGATGCCCTGGGGACCTCGCACCATCCGGCCGCTCCCGGTGTCGTATTTGGCGCCGTGCCACGGACAGGTCAGACAGCCGTCGCTGTCGATGGTGCCCTCGGCGAGGTCGGCCATGAGGTGTCGGCACCGCCGGGTGACGGCGAAGACCTCCCCGTCGGAGTTTCCGACTGCGTACTTGCCGGCGCCTATCACCGTGCCGGGTGTCATCTGAGATGCTGGTCCCACCTCGGTTTCATTCGACATTCCGCACCTCTCGTTGTGTTCGGATTCGCGAGCCTACCGATGCCCGGCCGTCGTTCGAGCCGAACCGGGGCGGGAGATAGATGGACCCACGGGCGGCTGATCGCCTCCGAATGCCTCGGAGTCAAATGCCTTCGGACCAGTTGGGCTCAGACCCTTGTTGATCCACCGGGTGGCGAGGTAGCTATGAAGCTCGGAGCACCACTCTGATGGGGAGGCCACAAGAAATCGGAATTCGTGCGGCTCGTCACCCATTTCCCAGGTCGACGCCCGCAGCTCGTAGACCGGCAGTTCTTCCCGGAGGTCGTCGCGTCGAAGCATCCACACGGCACGAGTTCGGGCCGGCTCAGCGTCTCCCTCCTGTTCGATGTGCAAGGTGAAGTTGTCTCCTGAGAAGGCGAGAGAGGGGCTGACGACAGCGGTCAGCGTTGCCGCCTCCCACTCCAGCAAACCAGGCCACCACACCATCACGTGCAGCGTGATTTGCGGGAACCCATCCCTGGTGCGCTCCGGCCATTGAGCCCCGAGCTGCTGCTCAGTCGCAGACACCCCGGCCTTTGCCTGGTGGCTTGGCTCCGCCACATCGGCGGGGGAGACGGGAACCGGGTCAGGCGGGTTGCCGGTGGGTTGGGTATTGGCAATAGCAGGTCGGCAGGTCTCACACACTGCCACCGCCAGGGTGGCCACTGCCGAGCCCTCCAGGTAGAGGTTCATCGGCTCACGGAACTCAGTCCGGAGATCGCCGGCCTCAAACGCTTCGAGCACCTCGACGATGGCGGGCGCCAGCTCCCCGTACTCGTCCAAGGCTCGCAGGGTCGCGCTGGCGAGGCGGGCGGTGTCGCCTGCCGTCATGCTGAGGCCCACGCCGACCTCGATGAGCCGCCGCAGTCGTGCTTGCACCGGTAGCGAATTCCGCCCTGGATAAGCCAGTTGCGAAAACTCCCGCATGGCGGCCGTATCCCCGGCTGCCGTCCCGCGCCGATAGCGGACATCCATGCCAACCCCCTCGTGTTAGGAGCCAAATCTACAGGAAAGGATTTCGCGACTTCTGCACTATGGGTGGCTCTGATAAACGCAGGGAAAGGCCGCAACGTCGGCTATCCACTTCAGTCGATTCGCACGTAGGCATTCAGTTCGGCGTCCGGGTAGTCGGCGGTCCTGACGAATCCGGCCCCTTCGTACA
>SHLN01000033.1 GCA_004283105.1 Acidimicrobiia bacterium | reverse complement strand
GGCCATTTGAGGGGTGGGGGGACCGCCTCGTCGCCTTTCGGACGCAGAGTCTCGATTTGCTGCGGCGACGGTGGTACTGGGTGACGCTGGCGACCATCGTCAGCCACCTGTCGTTGTTCGCGATGCTGCTCACCGCCCTTCGGCACATGGGCGTGTCGGCCGAGGTGGTGACCGGAGCCGAAGCGCTGGCAGCGTTCGCCGTGGTGCGGCTCTTGACCGCCCTGCCCATCACTCCCGGCGGCCTGGGTGTGGTCGAGGTGGGATACACCACTGCCCTGGTGGTGGCCGGTGGCGACGAAGAGCTGGTCGTCGCGGCGGTCCTGATCTATCGAGCCCTCAGCTACCTCCTGCAGGTTCCACTCGGAGCCCTCGCCTACGCGATATGGCGATCAAAGGGTGATTGGCGAAAGCCTGCCTAGAGAGGCGGCTCCTCGCTCCGTCGAGGGGACACCGGTACATGTCCTCGAAGGAGCGAGGGTACCCCGCCGCCGTTCTTCCCCGCAGAACGGGGAGATCTGTTGGGTCAGCCTCCCCAGACGCCGTCGGCAAACGCCGGTGCGGACACAGCCAGGAAGGTCATCAAGCTGAAGGTGAAGACGTAGAGACGCTTGCGCATGAGGGGTGCTCCGTTGTTGGGTACCCCCCAGGTATCTCACACCGGTGTCTGCGCTCTATCTCAGGCGGACCAGAGGCGATGCTTACCTTGCGCTCATCATCCTCGTTGTCCCCGCGTCTTGATGGTTCGTCCGGCCGACCGCAACCGTTCGATATCGCGTCGAACAGTGGCCGTGCTGACATCGAGCGCGTTCGCCAGATCGACGATGGTGGGAGCGGCCCCGGCCGCATCGGCTTCGGACATCAACCGCATGAGCTGGACTTCACGGAGCGCGGGACCGGTTCCGACGCGCTCGTCGAGGGGGTGATGAATAGTCCACGAGACTTCGATGAGTTCGGAGGGGTGGACGGCCCGGCCCGTTGGAGCAGATGCCGACGCAAGCTGGACGGTGAGCCGGGTCGGACGGGCGTCCTGCCAGGCCGCGTCGATGTCCCGATGGATCGGGACGTTGCGGAGGCTGTTTGAGATGTCCTCAGCCGAGAGCCCATCGAGCTGGCGGAACATGGCCTCATGGGCGGTCTCGAGGACTGCATAGGCCCGCTCTTCATCCCCCATGAGCCGAAGCGCCTCGCAACGCCAATAGAGCAGCGCGGCCTCCTGGGCCACCCCCTGATAGGAGTCGGTGGCTTCGAGGGCCCGTTCGGCCTGTCCCGTCAGGACGAGCGCCCGCGCCAGTGGCACGGCCAGGTCCGGGAGCAGCCAGCCCGCCCCTGCCTCAACACATTCGGCGGTTGCCTCCTCAGCCGTCCGGAGTCCATCTGTCAGGTCTTCGGCATCGAGGTGGAGATGGGCCTTGGTTCGGAGCAGCTGGAGGCGAGCCGGCCTTGCTGCAGCGCGATCGGTCCGGGCCAGTCCGGCGTCCAACGCAGCCTGTGCCGCCTCCCGGTTCCCGGCCCGCCGTGCCACCTCGGCGAGCGTTCCGTGACACACGGCCTGCCCCAGATCGTGGCCCAGCTCCGTGTACATCCCAAGTGCCTCCAACGCAAGGCGCTCGGCAGCTTCGTCGTTGCCGAGCGCATGGTGGAGGCTGGCAAGGTTGGCCGTCGCCATAGCGAGCCCACGCCGGTTGCTCATAGCTCCGAACACGGTCCGGCTTTTCCGGCAGGGACCAAGCGCCTTGGCCCCCTGCCCCGTGATCGTGTAATGGTGGCCGAGGTTGAAGGCATTGATGGCGACGCCGTATCGGTAGCCAATCTCCTCAGATAGCTGGGAGGCTCGTAGCAGAGCCGGTTCGACGAGCGCCTTGCGTCCGCTCTGGCCGTACAGAGCTCCTTGCGAGCTGAGGGCACCGGCCAGGCCGCGCCGGTCCTGGAGGCGTTCGTAGATTGCGGTCGCAGCATCGAGATGTGCTTGCGCCTCCGTGAAGCGATGGAGGTGGTGGAGGGCGTCGCAGAAGGAGTGGTGCACGTTTGCCTCGAGAACGCTTCCGGGCGGCGCGAGCTCGAGGGCCTGGTCGAGCCATTCGATGGATTCCAGATTGCGGGCCGTCCAGAACGCCATCGTCCCAAGTGCCTGGAGGTCTCCGGCCTGGCCGTTCGTGTCGGCCAGTCGGGCATGGAGGTCGAGTGCTTGCAAGGCAAGCCGCTCCGCTTCTTCGAAGTGGGCCGTGGCCGCCAGGAGCCAGGCGCGGCGCTGGGTGATCTCGGCCACGAGCGCCGGGTTCCCGGCGGCGTTGCTTTCCAGCTCGTCGAGGAGCCGGGCCTGGCCGTCGCGGTCTCCCATGACCTCGAGTATCTGCTCGAGGGCCAGCTGGAGCCTGGCCAGGTCTGCGGCCGCCCATGGCACCTTCGGCGCTTCGATCAGCGCTTCGGCGTAGCGGTCCCGGGCGGCGGCGAACGCGTTGAGGCGCCGCGCTTCCTGTCCGGCCTGCTCGAGAAAGCGGGCCGCCTGGTCGGGAACCTCGCCGCGACGGAAATGATGTCCGAGAATGGCTGCGTCTCCGACGCCGTCCGCCTCGAGGCGCCAGGCGAGGCGGCGGTGGAGCTCGGGTCGTTCGGCAGCGGGCATCGACTCGTATGCAACGGAAGCGAGCTGGTCGTGGGATAGGGCGTACCGTCCGGTGGAGGTCGAGACCATGCCGGCCTGGATGAGATAGTCGACGGCATCGAGAACCTGTGTGCGGGGCATTCCGCACACTTCGGCCAGCGCGTCGATATCCATCCCTGCGCCACTGGCGGAGAGGGCCCGGGCCGCCTGACGTGGTTCACCGGGCAACCCCTCGATGCGGGCGCTGATGATCTCGAAAACGGTGCCGGAGACCGGCAACGCTTCCAGATCGAGGTGCTGGATCCCGGTGGGGGGCTTGAGCGCCTCGCTCACCTGGCGTTCATGGATCGCTCGCAGGGTCTCCAATATGAACAGTGGATTGCCGCCGGTGGCATCGTGCAGCCTGCCGACGATCGGTCCGGTCGACCCTTCCGGCATGAGCCGCCGCACGAGTTCCCTGGTCTCCGGTTGGGTGAGCGGATCGAGCGCGATGCGGGTGTGGCGTCCCGAGCGGTCGAGGCTCCGGACGGCTTGCCATTGCTCGGGGCGTGCTTCGAGCTCGAGGCGCCGGTAGGCGATGCAAATGAGCAGCGGGGTCCCGGAGAGGTCGGCTGCGAGGGCGTCGAGTGCCCACAGCGTGTCCTCGTCGACCCGGTGAAGGTCGTCGAGGACCAGCATGGTGGGAGTGAGCTCAGCCAGGGCTACGAACGTCCGGTGAAAGGCCTCGCGGATCCGGTCCCGTTCCTCTCCACCGTCCCGCAGTGCGACTCCAGGCTCCAGGTCGGGGGCCCAGCGCTCGACGGTGGGTAGGAGCGGCGCCAGCGCTTGCAGCCAGACCGTGTCCATGCGTTCGACGAGTTGGCGCACCCGCAATTCCGTCAAGCCATTCTCGAGAGCGTGGCGTAGCCCTTCGAACGGCCTGGCGACCCCGGACGACCCCGTTCCCCCCCACAGGACGCTGAGGCCCCGCCAGTTGGCGTCCTCGGCAGACTCGGTGAGCAATCGGGTCTTGCCGGCACCCGGCTCGCCTTCCAGCAGCACGATGCCACCTTGCCCGGCCAGCGCTTCCTCCATGCGGGCGATGATTTCTTGTCGCTCTGCCGTGCGCCCGACGAGGGGAGTGCCGTCGGCTTCGAAGAGCCGCGAGCGGCTTCCTTCGGAGAGCGGAATGATCGGAGCCTGGCGCCCGAGCGCGATCTCCTCGCGGAGTGCCGTCGTCTCGGCGGCGGGGGCGGCGCCGATCTCACTGCTCAGAATCGAGGCGCACCGCTCGTACTGGGCGAGTGCCTCGTTCGGTCGCCCGAGGAGGTAGCAGAGACGCATGACCTCCCGGTGCGCCTCTTCGTGTAGTGGCTCGAGCAGTGCGAGGCGGCGGGCGTACAGCAGCGCCTGGTCAAAATCGCCCCAGCTCTTGCTCAGACGGACGATCTGCTTGAGGGCAACGAACAGGGACTGACGGAGGCGCTCCTGCTCGAGCCCGATCCACTCGTCATAGAAGCCCGCCAGTAGGTCGCCGGTATAGAGCCGGACGGCATCCACCAGGAGGTCGAGTGTCTCGCTCCGGTCGGGTATGTCGTCGGTCTTGACCAGTGCGACGGCGGTCTCGAACTCAACGACGTCAATCCATGTCTCCGGTGTCTCGTTGAAGCGGATCGTTGTCGGGGTTGCTTCGATGTAGCCGCCCAGGTTGGCGGCCTCGCTCAGCACCGATTGGATCTGCCAGAGCGCATGACTGAGGCGGCGCCGGGCCTGTGCTTCGACCATGTCGGGCCAGAAGAGCCCGGCCAGCAGATCGCGGGTCGGGGCGGTGCGCCGGTGGGCGATGAGATAGGCAAGCAGTGACCGTGCTGTGCGCGAGGCAATCGGCGGCAGGGCCTGACCCCCGGCCTCAAGGGTAAGGCCGCCAAACAAGCGGATTCGCAGTCCCTCCACATCCTCAAGGTAGCTGATCCAGGAATCGGCTATCCCTCAGAGTGTGGAGAGTATCTCCGCCACCGTCGCCGGTGCTTCCTGTAGGAGGGCGTGGCCGGCACCGGGAACGATGTGGAGCGAAGCGTTTGTTCCGACGGCGCTGACGATCCGGCGAGCGATGGCGGTGTACTTCTCATCCCGCTCACCGGCCATGACGGCTACCGGCATGGTCAGTTCGCCGAGACGATCCCACATCGGCTGGTGGGTGCCCTGTCCGAGGATCCGAAGCTGCCTTGCCAGCTCGGTAGGCGATGACAACCGATGCCGTAGCGCCTCGGTCGGATCCAGCCCGTCGAAGATCGGTTGTGCCACCCATTGTTCGAGGAACCGCTCGCGGCCGTCGGACTCAACGAGCGTGGCCAGGTCCTCGTCCGAACGCCTTCGGGTAGCCCGCTCTCGAGCATCCTCGAGGCCGGGGTTGGTCGAGACGAGCACGAGAGCTTCTACGGCCGCAGGCCGATCGAGGGCGATCGAGAGCGCAAGTCGTCCACCCATCGAGTAGCCGGACCATACGCCTCGCCCCTCCCGTGCCAGCCTGGCGGCGGTCGCCTCGAACGTTGCGCCGGCCGGGACGTCGAGCGGGCGGGCCCGGGCGGTCGTCGGCAACGCGGCACGCACGTCATCCCACGCTCCGGCAGTTTGGGAGAAGCCGGGGACCAGGTAGAGGTCAGTCACCCAGGTTCATGCCGAGCTGGCGAGCCGTCTGGATCCAGGGATGATCGAGCGGCACGCTGCGGCGCTTTCCGGCCACTTCTTCGAGCGGGACCCGCACGGCTTCCCCCCGCTGCGAAGCGATCATGATCCCGAAGTCGTCGTCTGCCACGGCCTGGACCGCTTCCGCGCCGAGCCGGGTGGCAAGGAGCCGATCGACCGGAGACGGTGTTCCCCCGCGCTGGACGTGTCCGAGGATGGTGACTCGCGACTCGAGTCCTGTCAGATCCTGCAGTTCCCGCGAAAGCCGGGCGGTGCTGTCACTTCGGCTTGCTTCGAATGCCCGCAGGGCCTGCGTTCGCTCACTCTTCTCCTTCGGAGACTCTGCCGCCGCCCGTTTCTTGCGGAGTTCTGCCCTGGTGGCCGCTCCCTCAGCCGACAGCGAGCCTTCCGAAACCGCCACGATGCTGAAGCGGCTGCCACTCGACTTGCGGGCGAGGAGCGATTCGGCCACTTTGCCGATGTCGTGGGGAATCTCGGGGATCAAGACGACATCGGCTCCGCCGGCGATCCCGGCCCCGAGCGCCAGCCAGCCCGTGTTGTGGCCCATGATCTCCACCACCATGATTCGGTGATGGCTGTGGGCGGTGGAATGGAGACGGTCGATCGCCTCGGTTGCTATGGAGAGGGCAGTGTCGAACCCGAAGGTGCGTTCTGTTCTGGCGACGTCGTTGTCGATCGTCTTGGGCAGGGTCACGATCTGCATCCCCGCCTTCGAGAGCCGGAAGGCGTTCTTCTGGGTGCCGCCCCCGCCCAGGCACACGAGCGCGTCGATACCGAGCTGCCGGCAGTTGTCGATCATGGCCCCGGTCATGTCGAGGACCTGTCCTCCCACCTCCATGCGATGGGGCTTGTCGCGGGACGTGCCGAGAATCGTTCCACCTCTCGTGAGGATGCCCGACAGCATGTCGCCGTCGAGGCGAACGGTCCGGTTCTCCATGACCCCGCGAAACCCGTCGAGGAACCCGACCACCTGCATGTCGTGGGCCCGGGCGGCGGTCTTGCCGATGGCGCGGATGGCGGGATTCAGGCCTGGGCTGTCGCCGCCTGCCGTCAGGATTCCGATTGTCTTTGGCACCAGCTCGATCCGATGGGTTGATGGAGACCGTGATGGTAGGGCTTCAGCGTGTTCGATCGTCGAACCGAGTGGAGTACCGTTTTCCCGTGAGCGTTACCAGGACAGACTTCGGATCCGCGCCGGCCGGACAGGAGATCGGGCTGTTCACCTGCCGCAATCGGCATGGGATGTCGGTGGAGCTGATGAGCCTCGGTGCAACCCTCAAGTCCGTGTCCGTTCCCGACCGCTCCGGTGAGTTTGCCGACGTAACGCTCGGCTTCCCGGGGCTCGACGGCTACCTCCGGCGGCATCCCTATTTCGGGTCGACGGTGGGACGGTTCGCGAACCGTATTGCCGGCGCCAGGTTCACCCTCGATGGCACCGCCTATCGATTGGCCGCCAACAACGGTCCGAACCACCTCCACGGTGGGGAGGCCGGCTTCGACCGCGCCGTCTGGGAGTCGGAACCGTTCGAGGGCGATGGCGAGTACGGGGTTCGATTCCATTACCTGAGCCCCGACCGCGAGGAGCGATACCCGGGGAATCTCTCGGTGGACGTCACCTACACGCTGACCGATGACAACGAGCTCCGCATCGCCTACCTGGCGACGACCGATTCCCCAACGCCGGTCAATCTCACCAACCACACCTACTGGAACCTGGCAGGCGCCGGGGTGGTCCTCGACCACGTCGTTCAGATCGAAGCCGACAGGTTCCTTCCCGTCGACGAAGACCAGATTCCGACTGGTGAGATCGCCCCGGTGGCCGGCACGCCGATGGATTTCACGGTTCCCAAGCGAGTCGGTGAGGAATTGGAGGATCTGCCGGGCGACCGGATTGGTTACGACCACTGCTACGTGCTGCGGCATCGGACAGCGCTCGCCCCGGCCGCCCGGATACTCGAGCCGGTCTCCGGTCGGGTGATGGAAGTCATCACCTCCCAGCCGGGGCTGCAGTTCTACACCGGCAACAACCTGACGGGCTTCGAACCACACGGCGGCCATGGGCGGTTCGCCGGCCTCTGTCTCGAGACCCAGCACTTTCCCGATTCCCCGAATCGGTCTGAGTTCCCTACCACCATCCTGTCGCCGGGTGAGCAGTATGCCCAGATGACGATTCATCGGTTCTCGGTCGCGAAGTAGCGTATGCGGATGGATCTGGACGCCTTCATACGAGACCTCCCCAAGGCCGAGCTCCACGTGCACATCGAAGGCACGCTTGAGCCGGAGCTGCTGTTCCAGCTGGCCGAGCGCAACCAGGTCGCCCTGCCGTATTCGTCCGTTGACGAGGTGCGGGCCGCCTACGAATTCACCAACCTGCAGTCGTTTCTCGACATCTACTACCAGGGGGCGGCGGTGCTCATCACCGAGCAGGACTTCGCCGACCTCATGGCCGCCTACCTCGAGCGGGCGAGTGCCGATGGAGTGCGCCACGCTGAGATCTTCTTCGATCCGCAGACCCATACCGAGCGGGGCATCGGGTTCTCGGTGTTCATGGACGGCTTTGCCAGGGCCCAGCGAGAGGCGGAGGAGCGACTCGGGATCACCTCGTCGCTCATTCTCTGCTTCCTGCGCCACCTCTCGAGCGAGGAGGCCGTCGAGACACTCGAGGCAGCCCGTCCGTACCTCGATCATCTGGTCGGCGTGGGCCTCGATTCCAGTGAGGTCGGCAACCCGCCCGAGCGGTTCGCCGAAGCCTTTGAGCTGGCCGGGGATCTCGGTCTGCATCGGGTAGCCCATGCCGGCGAAGAGGGCCCCCCGGCCTACATCCGAGGCGCTCTCGACGTGCTCGGCGCCGAACGGATCGACCACGGCGTCCGCCTGGAGGACGACGACGACCTGTTGGCCCGGGTGGCGAAGGCCGGTGTTCCGCTCACCATGTGCCCGCTCTCGAACGTGAAGCTGCGGGTCTTCGATGTGATGGGCGACCACAATCTCAAGCGCCTGCTCGATCGGGGAGTGAAGGTCACGGTCAACTCAGACGATCCCGCTTACTTCGGCGGCTACATCGGCGACAACTACCTCGCCGTCGCCGAGGCACTCGATCTCAGCCTGGGGGACATCGCTCAGATAGCCCGCAACTCGATCGAGGCAACGTTCCTCCCCAATGGCCGGCGGGAATCATTGCTGGCGGAGCTCGATCAGTTCGTGGTCTAGCCCGATCACACGACAAGCACGGAAACACTTGGAGCGTTCCACAGAATTCGGTGTCGACCGATCAAGAGCCACTCCGCAACAACCGACAAATAGTGAGTGGAAACCGTAGAACCTGAGGCCGCTCGACGGCCTGTCACATCGGACGCTCTCGGAGCCGTTGCCGGTCCGTTCATCAAGGTCTCGATCGTCGTCTCGGTGATGACGGCGGTGGTTCTGCTGGCGGTGGCCGTCGCGGGCGCCGATCGCCAGTGGTTTGTTCTGAGTGCGATGATCGCAGCGCATGCCGGGTTCGGTGTTTGGCAGCTACAGAATGACCGGCTCGATCCACTGGTGAACGCCGGGCTGCTGCTCATTCCCTTTGGCTGGCTCCTCCTCGTGAGCTCGGTTGAGTCTGTGGCGCTTCCGCTGGCGGCGGCGACCGCCCTCGGGGTGGCGAGCGTATTCGGGGAGGGGCGGCGTCTCATGGTCTACTTCGGTGTTCTCGGATCGGCCTGGTTGGTCCAGTTGGCGGCCTTCTCTTGGCATGTCTCTGCCTACGATCTTCCCGCCTCGCACCATGTCGACGAGGCGACCGCCCTTGTGTTCGAAGTGGCCCTCTTCGCTGCGACCCGCCTGGTGATAACGCGTGTGACGCGCGATGTGCGCTCGACGGGCAGCCTCTACGCGAACTTGTTCGAGAACGCACCGGTCTCGCTGTGGCGCGAGGACTTCAGCCGGGTTGAGAGCTGGGCCGAGGGCCTGCGGCGGGCCGGAGTGCAGGATCTACGCTCGCATCTGGCCGCCAGTCCGGACCTTCTCCAGGAAGCCATCGGCCTCATCGAGGTCGTCGACATCAACTCGGCCGGCGTCGCGTTGATCGGAGCCGAAAACAAGGAAGACGTGATCGGCCCGGTGGCGGCAGCCACCATCGGCGAGGAGACGCTCCCGTCCTTCGTCGAGCAGTTGATCGCCGTCTGGGAGGGGCTCGATCAGATCTCGATCGAGGTGCAGGGAAGGCGTCTCGACGGGCATCGGTTCGTCGGCATCCTCAACTGGTCGACCACTTCACGCTTTGGTCCACGCGATCTCTCCAATGTGATCGTCACCATCGACGACATCACTCTGTTGAAAGCGACCCAGGCCGAACTGGCCGGCAGCCGGGACCTCATGGCGGCGGTGGTCGACGCGCAGGCCGAGTTCATCAACGGCTCCGGGATCGAAGAGGTGTACGGATCGCTGCTCGAGTCGGTGCTGACCCACACAGGCAGTCAGCGCGTGCATCTGGCCGAGTTGTCGTCCGGCGTCGGAGAGCCGGTACGGATCCGGCTCCACAGCCGGGTTGCCCGCCGGACCGGCGAGCCCGCGACGTCGTCGCGGCCCGAGGTGGCATCGATGGCCCAGCTCTTCGAGCGCGTCATCCGGACACCCGACTCGCACCTAATCCTGAACTCCCGCGACGCCGAGGCGCTCGACGTTGAGTTCGACTCCTTCCTCGGCCTCCCCATTCGCATCGGTTCCGAAACGCTCGGCGTCCTTGCGCTTGCCGACCGTCCGGGCGGATTCGCGGCCGCAACGGCCGCAGAGCTCGGGCCCATCGTCACCACCAGCGCCAACCTCATCCAGGCGCACAATTCGGAGCGACACCGTCGGGCCGTCGAAGCCGAGCTGCGGGCCACAGAAGCACGGTTGCGTACGGTGATGGGCGGGGTCCCGATCAGCCTGTTCATGGTCGACCGGGCGGGCGTGCTCACCCTGGCGAGCGGGGCCGGCCTCGAAGCCCTCGGCATCGACCCGACCTCGGCGGTCGGCCGGTCGGCGTTCGATCTCTTCGCGAGGAGCCCGGGCATGGTCGATCAGCTCCGCCAGGCGCTGAGCGGCCAGGCAGTGACCGATCTCATCGACGTGGGGGAACGCTCGTTTGCGACCACTCTCCGGCCGTTCGGCGAATTCGACGGGCGTCCCGAGAGTGTCATCGGAGTGGCCACCGACCTTACGGATCGCAGGCAGATGGAGTCGGCGCTGGCCGAGACCCGGCAGCGGTTCCAGGTGCTCGTCGAGCAGGTTTCCGATCTCATCTACACGGTCGACGACGAAGGCATCCTCCGGTTTGTGACACCGTCGGCGACGCCGATGCTCGGCTACGACGTGGGCGATCTGCTCGGCACCTCGATGTTCGAGCTTCTCCATCCCGAGGACCTACCGGCCGTCATGCAGGAGGCGGAGAGCATCGCGCCCGGAGACACCGGTGCTCCCACCGAACACCGCGTAAGGCATGCGGACGGGACATGGCGCCATATGGAGGCGACCGCCACGAATCTCATCGATGATCCGACGATCGGGGGCTGGTTGATTACCGCCCGTGACATAACGGCTCGAAAGCGAGCCGAGGAGATTCTTCGCGAGAGCGAAGCCAGTTTCCGCCTGCTGGCCGAGAACTCAACCGACCTGATCTCGCGCCATCGTCCCGACGGCACCTACCTGTACGCCTCGCCTGCCTCCCTGCCCCTTCTCGGCTACATGCCGGACGAGATGGTCGGGCGCGATATCTATGATCTCTTCCATCCCGATGACCTCGTCGCCACTCAGGCGGCCCACGCGGCAATGCTCGACGTCCCTGAGATCCAGACGGTGAGTTATCGGGCCCGCCGCAAGGACGGCACCTACTTGTGGCTGGAATCGACGAGTCGCACCATCATCGATCCGACCACCGGGGAAGTGATCGAGATCCAGGCCGCTTCTCGTGATATCACCGAACGCAAGGCGTTCGAAGCCGCCCTCGAGGAGGCGCGCGACGAAGCCGAGGCTGCCACGATCGTCAAGAGCCAGTTCCTGGCCAACATGAGTCACGAGATCCGGACCCCGATGAACGCCATCGTCGGCATGACCGAGCTGTCGCTCTCCACGGATCTGACCGCCGAGCAGCGCGAGTATCTCGGCACGATCAAGTCGGCCGTCGACTCCCTGCTCACGCTCATCAACGACATACTCGATCTCTCGAAGATCGAAGCGGGCCGTCTCGAGTTCGAGCGCATCGCCTTCAGCCTCGCCGATGTCGTCGAAGACACCGTCCGCACCCTGGCCGTCAAGGCGGCAGAGAAGGGCCTCGATCTCACCTACGTCATCGACGACGACGTTCCGGACGGCGCCATGGGCGATCCCGGTCGCTTGCGCCAGATCCTCTTCAATCTCGTCGGCAACGCCATCAAGTTCACGAACGTCGGGTCGGTAACGGTGAGTGTCCACGTCGTGGCCGGGGATCGGCCGATGTTGCGCTTCGAGGTAGCCGACACCGGCATCGGGATATCGCCCGACAAGCTCGAGCGGATCTTCGAAGCGTTCTCGCAGGCGGATGGATCGATGACCCGTCGCTACGGCGGTACCGGTCTCGGGTTGTCCATCTCCAAAGACATCGCCCGGGCCATGGGTGGCGCCATGACCGCCTCGAGTGAACCCGGCACCGGGAGCATCTTCTCGTTCACCATCCCGCTCGAAGAGCTCGATGAGGACATGCTGGCGGGGTCCGGAGCGCTGGGGTCAACCGACCGTACCGTGCTTGTGGTTTCCGACACGGCTGCCACCAAGCGGAACCTGGTTGCCATCCTGCGCGAGGGCAAGCTGCATCCGCTGGCGGCCGCCGACTCGGCCGAAGCCCATGCCCTCCTTGCTCAGGCCGAGGAGGCCGGTCGTGCGCCTGCGGTGGCAGTCATCGATCATCAGGGCGATGCCATCAGCTACGCAGAGAGCCTGCTCGATCACAAGGCGTTCGCCGGGCTGCCCGTCATCGTTCTATCGGCTCTCGGTCAGCGCGGTGACGCAGCCCGGCTGCGAGACATCGGCGCCGCCGGCTACCTGACGAAGCCATTCGAGGCGGGCGAACTGCTGGAAGCGATCCGGGCCGTTGGATCCGGCTCGGTGAGTCCGGGCGAGCTGGTAACCCGGCACTGGATACGAGAACGGCGCCAGAGCGTGAATGTGCTCCTGGCCGACGACAGCCCTACCAACCGCAGGCTTGCCATGCGTCTCCTTGAGAAACGGGGACATGCTGTCAAGGCCGTCGAGAACGGGCTCGAGGCCGTGCAAGCGCTCGACAAAGACGCCTACGACATCATCCTCATGGATGTGCAGATGCCCGAGATGGATGGAATGGAGGCGACCATTGCCATCCGCCAGGCAGAAGCGCTCACGGGCGGGCACATTCCCATCGTCGCGCTCACCGCCCACGCCATGAAGGGCGACCGGGAGCGGTGTATTGAGGTGGGGATGGATGCCTATCTGTCGAAGCCGTTTCAGGCCGAGGAGCTGTTCGCCACCATCGAGCAGCTCGTCAGCTATGCGGCGTCCGCAGACGAGGCGGACGCTCAGGAACAGGAGCAGGAACAGGAACAGGAAGAGGAACCAGCCCGGGAGGCCGAGGTGGTCGGGTCACTTGTCGACGTGGCGGGAGCGCTCGGGCGGATGGGGGGAAGCCCCGAGGTGCTGGCGGAGGTCACCGAGATCTTTCTCGACGGGTACGCGGAGCAGTACGAAGAGCTCAAAGCCGCTATCGAGGCGGCGGACATGGCCACCTCGGCCAAGGTTGCCCATCGGTTGAAGGGTGAGCTGGGCACACTCGGTGCCACCGAAGCCTTCGAGGCCGGCCAGGAGATCGTGACCCTTGCCCGTGCCGACGACGTCGATGGGGCGCAGCGTGCCTTCGTCCGGTTCACGCACGAGATGGATCGGGTCGAGCCCGAGCTGGTGGCGTTGTCCCGCGGGGCGATTCCCGAGTCCTAGGGCTAATACCTCCGCCACCGCCCGGGTACCCTGGACCTACGGTGACAGCGCCCGGACCCAGCATCCTTGCGGCCGTTGCCGGAGTGCCGCGATTCCGCCGCTCCGAGCTCGGCGGCTTCCGGCGCGGCTGGAAGGACCACGGCGACCTCTACCGGATCAAGATGGGTCGCCGCGATCTCTGGGTGTGCTCCCATCCGGCGCTCATGCATGAGGTCCTCGTGGCAGGTCGGGACGTATGGGGACGCATCGAGCGGATGCCAAACGGCAGCCCGTTCGGTCTCAGTCTCGTGCTCAACGACAGCGTTCTCACCACCGACGGAGACGAGTGGCAATGGAGGCGACGTCTCGTCAACCCGGTCTTCCACCGGCCCCGGGTCGAGGCAATGGCCGGCACGATGATCGACTGTGGCCGCCAGATGATGGATCGCCTCGACGCGGCGGCTGTTGCCGGAACCACGATCGACCTGCTCCTGGAGATGAAGCGGGTGACCCAGGACATCATCAGCCGGACGATGTTTTCGTCGGACGTGGCGGCCGATGCCGATCGGATTGGCGAGGCCGTCGACGAATCGATTCAATATGCGGCTCGTCGTTCGCGAGCGTTCGTCAACGTCCCGTTGTCGTGGCCGACACCGGCCGCTCGTCGTTTTGTTCGGGCCCAGGGCGTGCGCGACGAGCTCATCTATCGGACCATTGCCGAACGCCGCGCCGGCGCCGACGGAGGCGACGACTTGCTCGGCGTGCTTCTCAACAGCGTCGACGAAGAGACCGGGCACCGGCTCAGCGATGAGCAGATCCGCAACGAGGTAGCCACCGTCTATGGAGCCGGTCACGAGACGACCGCCAACGCGCTCGCCTGGGCATGGCACGAGCTCATTCGTCACCGGGCGGTTGAGCAGCGGCTCCAGCTGGAAGTCGACGGAGTGGACATCGAGACGGTCCGGGTCGAGCACCTGCCATTCGCCCGGAAGGTGTTCGACGAGACGCTCCGGTACCGCCCTCCGGTACCCGTCAACGGCCGATTCGCCCGGCAGCCCACCAGACTTGGTGGTCACGAGGTGGAAGCCGGCGCCATTGCCTTGCTCGTGGTGAACAATGTTCACCGGCACCCGGATTTCTGGGAGCGGCCCGACCAATTCGATCCCGAGCGGTTCACTCCCGATCGAGTCGCCGCCCGGGATCGGTTCGCCTGGCTCCCCTTTGGGGCCGGTCCCCACCTGTGCGTCGGCAACCATTTTGCGACCATGGAGGGTGTTCTTCTGCTGGCGATGATGGCGAGCCGGTTCACCTTCGAGCCGATGTCCCGCCTGCCGCGTCATCCGGCGTTGGCAGTGACTATGAAGCCGCAGGGGGGCCTTCCCGTCCGTGTTGTTCGACGGGCCTAGCCGAGGGAGGCGAAGAGGTCGACAGGATTGCCGTCCGGGTCTTCGACGACTGCGTAGCGCTGGCCCCAGAACGCATCCCACGGTTCGAGCCGCCCCTCGTACCCGTCGCCAACGAGTTCAGCGTAGAGGGCATCGACCTCGGTGGGGGAGTCGCACAAGAACGCCAGGCCGAGGCGCTGACCGCCCACCGGAGGGGTCCAGCCGGGATCGAAACTGTGGATCACCTCGACGGTGTCCCAGGCAATGCGAAGCCCTCCGGCCATGGCTTCCACGTGGCCCTCGGTGTCGGCCTCGGCGGGGATGTCGAATCCGAGCCGACGGTAGAAGGCGAGCGCTCTTGCCATGTCCTGGACGATGAGTCCGATGAGATCGAGGCGGGGCGGCATCGAGCGAGTGTACCGGTGTCGGCAGGGTTCCTCAGTCGAGAAAGGGCACGGAGGAGTCCTGTTCGGCGACGCATGGGCGCCGACCACAGGCCAGCCTCCAGGCCTACACTTCGGCCACACGACCAGGGGTTCACATGATTGCTGCAATTGGACTGGGCTGGGGCGAGGCCATCGTCGTTCTCGTTGTCTTGCTCGTTCTCTTTGGCGCCAAGCGCCTGCCCGAACTGGCGCGCTCGCTCGGCGGATCGGTCAAGGAACTCCAGAAGGGTCTCGAAGAGGGCCTCATTGAAGACGACGAGTCCGAAGACACGGCGAGCTAGAGCGCTGCTCGCTCCTCGCTACTCGCTCCTCGCTTCCCACCGCCGGGAGCCAAGCCCCCCTACCCCTGCCTCCACTTCGTTCCGGCAGCGGTACCTTCCCCCCCGGCTGCGCCGGGG
>SHLN01000226.1 GCA_004283105.1 Acidimicrobiia bacterium | reverse complement strand
GAGGACGGCGGCAGCGACGTCGGGCGTGATGACATCGGTTTCGGCGCGACCGGCAAGCTCGGCGGCCCGGGCCGGCCGGTGCGACGCCTCGAAGATGGTTCTTCCGATGGCATCCACTCCCATGACGACCACAACAATGGTGGCCGCATCGGGCACCACCGGCTCATGCTCGGCCGGCGCCTTGAGCGGGCGCCTCCGCGACCCATCGGCCTCGACCAGCACGTACCCGGCGCTGCTGTCGCGGTACAGGTCATCCACCACCTCCGGTTCGTACCCGAGCACCTTGTGGTCGTCGCTCCCACTCAGCACGAATACCGGACCGCCGCGATCGAGTGCCGACTCGATCTCATACCAGTCGATCGCCCAGCACACTTCGATCCCGTCGGTTTGATCGAGACCGAGTTTGGTCGTGGTGGTGATGAGCACCCGATCGCCTCGTCCGGTCAGCTGCCGGCCCAGGTTCAGCAGTAGCGACGTCTTCCCGCCCCCACCGGTAAAGGCAACCAGCTCGCGGGGTCCGAGGCCGAAGGCGGCGGCTAGATCGACGGTCATGACCCTTCGTTGAGGTGGACGAGGACGGCTTCGAGCACGCCGCCTCCCACTGCCAGTGACTTGTCGGAGATCTCGAAGCAGGCCGTCCGGTCGCCGCGCGGGTCAACGTCGGCGATCTTCGTTCCGGCACTCACTTCCCTGCCGGAGGCGATGAGCCCGCGGGCAACTCCGCCGATGACGGACTCGATGGGGGCTCCGGCTACCCGGCCCAGCACGTCACCTGCCGCCACGGTGTCGCCAATCCGGATGTCCCACGAGACGGTTCCGGGCCGGCTCGACCGGATGACACGCTGCGAGGACGCTCCGCCGACCACCCCCGGTTGGCCGGTGTTTGGAGCGGCCGGGCCTTCCCAGATCACCCGGCCAAGGTGGTGTCCTCGCATGGTCTCCACCACCGCGTCGCAATCGATACCGGCGGTGAAGCCCGGGCCGAGCGCCACTACGAGCGGGGCGTCGTCGATCCGGGTGTCGAGGTTTGCCTTGGCGAGGCGCGCGTCTACGACGACCGACCGATCGAGGGTGTCGGGCAGTCCGGGCGAGACGAGCACGGCGATCGATCCGACGCGGGCCAGCTCCAGTGCGGCGGCTACGGACTCTGCGCGGACCGCTTCCACCCCTTCCACCGACATGCGTCCGGTATCGACGGCGCTCGACACCGCCACTGCGCGACGGATGGCAAGCGGCTCGGCCAGTTCGAGCACCGCGACGGGGAAGCCCGCCTGTCGCAGCCGGTAGGCGGCTCCGGTACCGAGGTCCCCTCCGCCGCGGATGACCACGAGATGTTCGGAGAACAGCATCAGTCTCGGGTGGTGGCGCCGCGCATTCGAATGATCTCGCTGAGGATCGAAACGGCGATCTCCTCGAGCGTTTCTGCATGGATGTCGAGACCGATGGGGGTCTGAATCCGCGCCAGGTCGGCCTCATCCAGGCCCGCCGCGGTCAAGCGCTCCTTGACCTCGCGCCAGCGCCGCTCGCTCCCCATCACGCCGATGTACCCGGCTGCCGTCTTCAACAGAGGCGGGATGGCCTCGGCGTCCTTGTCGACGCTGCGGGTGACCACCGCCACCGACGTGTCCTCCGTCACCTCGAAGTCGGCCAGCATCTCGGCAATCGATCCCACCAGCCTCTGTCCGGCGTTTGGCATCTCGGCTTCGGTCATCCGTTCGGGCCGATCGTCGACGACGATGGTCCGATAGCCGAGCCAATCGGCCAGGTCGACGACGGCGCGGCCGACGTGACCGCCGCCGATGACGAGAATGGTGTGAGCTGGCATGTAGGGCTCCAGATAGATCTGTACTTCGCCGCCGCAGACTCCGGGGTCGCCGCGGGCCGGTTCCAACAAGGCATAGTCCAGCAGCTGAGGCCGACCGTCGCCGAAGGCGGCGCGCGCCTCTTCGATCACTCGCGACTCCAACTCGCCGCCCCCCACCGTGCCGGTGAGCCGCCCATCGGGATAGACGAGCATCTTGGTGCCGGCGTGGCGGGGAACGGATCGGCGAGTCGCCACGATGGTGGCCAGGACCACGGGTTCGCCGTTCTGGACGGCGGCGCTCAATTCGCGCAGCACCATCCCGTCCTGACCGCCGATCGCCATCAGCGCCTACCCGGCGGTGAGGGCGCGCCAGACCCGTTCGGGGGTGAAAGGAATGGCGTCGATCCACACACCGGTGGCATTTCCGATCGCACTCCGGATGGCCGGGGCTACCCCATCCTTGGGGATCTCGGCGATGGCCTTCGCTCCGAACGGCCCGCTCTTTTCCATCGTCTGGACGAGGTAGGCCTCGATGCGCGGCATCTCATCGGCGCGATAGATCTTGTACGGCCCGAGGCGGGCATTGACCATGCGGCCGGCTTCGTCGTAGGCCATTTCCTCGCAGTGGCCGTACCCGAGGGCCTGAATCATGCCGCCCTCCACCTGTCCGGCCGACGTCACCGGATTGATCGGAACTCCGCAGTCAACCGCCATGACGAGCGCCTTGACCGTTACCTGACCGGTCTCGATGTCGACCTCGATCTCGGCGAACTGCGCCGCGTAGGGCGGCGGCGATTCGGGCGAGACGTACGAGGCGGTAGCCATGATCTGATGCTGCTGATCCTGATGGAGCGAGTGCAGGGCGATCTCGTCGAGCCCGACCGAGCGGCCATCGGCGGCCCAGGCCTTGCGGTCGGCAAGCTCCACCTCGCCGGGCGAGTCGAGATCGAGCATGAGGGCGGCCCGCTCGGTGATCTGACGGTGAGCCTCCTCGGCAGCCTTCTTGACCGCCATACCGGACACGTAGGTCGTGCTCGACGCATAGGCCCCGACATCGAACGGCGTCATGTCGGTGTCGGCGGCATACACGACGATGTCGTTGAGCGGTACGCCAAGCACCTCGGCCGCCATCTGGGCGAGCACGGTGTCGGCCCCCGTCCCGAGGTCGGTGGCACCGATGAGCAAGTTGAACGACCCGTCGTCGTTGATCTTGATGCTGGCCGCTCCCATGTCGAGCCCGGGAATCGCCGTCCCGTGCATGCACATGGCGAAACCGATCCCCCGCCGGATGTGGGGGCGGTCGGGCGGAGCGATCCAGGTGGGATCAGAGCGCCGGTGCCAACCGATGGCCCGCTCGCCCTGGGCAACACACTCCTCCAGCCCGCTCGAGGTGATGACCGGCACCACCTCCATGTCGGAGGCTCCCTCGCCGAGCCGGGTGGCGATGTCGAGCGGATCACCGACCGTCGTCCAATTGAGACGCTTGAACTCGAGGGCGTCCATGCCGAGTTCGTTGGCGATGTCCTCCATGTGCGACTCGAGAGCAAACAGCGCCTGGGGTGCTCCGTAGCCCCGGTAGGCGCCCGGGACCGGGATGTTCGTGTAGGCCACGTCGCAGTCGAATCGCTTGTTCGGGCAGTTGTACGAGCTCAGACCGCGCAAACCGCTCACCTGCTGCACGGTGAGCGCGTGGGTGCCGTAGGCACCTGTGTTCCCGATCAGGCGCATGGACTGGCTGACGAGCACACCGTCGTTGTTGACCCCCGTCTTGTAGGTGATGGTCTGAGGATGCCGGGTGCGGCTCGACATGAACTCTTCTTCCCGGTTGAGCTCGAGCCGGACCGGGTGGCCGGTAACGAGAGCGAGATGACCGACGACGTCCTCGATGAGCATCTCCTGCTTGGCCCCGAACCCCCCTCCGATGCGCGGCTTGATGACCCGGATGTCCTTGACCGGCAACCCGAGCAGGGGGGCGACCATGCGGCGAACATGGAACGGGACCTGGGTAGAGGTCCGGATGACGAGGCGCTCGTCGCTGTCGAGGTAGGCGATGGCGATGTGCGGCTCGATGGGGACCTGTTGCACCTGGTGGACTCGATACGTCTTCTCAAATACGTGATCGGCCTTGGCGAAACCGGCTTCGACGTCGCCGACTTCGGCATCCATGTGATGAACGATGTTGCGGGCCGCGTCGTGGGCGCCGTCCATGTCGTCCTCGTCGTGGATGACCGGGGCATCGCCGCTGATGGCTTCGAGCTCGTCGAACACGGCCGGAAGCACCTCGTAGGTGACGTCGATGAGACCGACGGCTTCTTCGGCGATCTCGATGGTGTCGGCGGCTACCACCGCCACCCGGTCGCCGACGTGCCGGACCTTGTTGTCGAAACTGACCTGGTCATACGGCAGAGGATTCGGATAGCTCTGGCCTCCCGAGGCATACCGAACCCGGGCCGTGTTCTCATGATTGAGCACGGCGTGAACACC
>SHLN01000032.1 GCA_004283105.1 Acidimicrobiia bacterium | reverse complement strand
CCGCCCCCGGGTTCATCAGATCATCCTCCCAAGCTGGTCGGAAGGCTGCCGCACCGGGAGGCGAAATCGCCTTCGAGCAGGCACGGTGGGTTGGGCCGCACGGTCTCGACGTACTCGAAGTACTTGAACTCCGGATCGTCGAGATTGAGCAGCGTCACGATGTACATGTCCTGAACGGCCACGTGGTCCTCCGGGCGAACTTCGATGAGACCCTTGGGCCCCTCGAAGCTCAGGCCCTCGAGAGCCGATCGCAGCGAGTCGGCATCAGCCGCTCCTTCGGTTGCCCGCAGCGCTTCCACCGTCATGATGGCGGCGTTCATGCCGTCGGCATCGAACAAGTCGGGGAACGCACCCTGCTTGGCTGCCTCGGCAATGAGGTAGTCATTGGCTGCATTGTCGGGTGCCGTGTAGTGGTACAGGATCGTCGACGTCGACCCGATTGCGTTGCCGAAGAAGATCGGCATCACGACGTTGTCGACAAACGGCGACGCAAGGACCTTGTCCTCGAGCACGCCAAGGTCGGTGGCTGCCTGCAGCAGCGGAACGAACCCGCCGCCTGCCCAGGTGACCAGGAGGGCTTCGGCCTCCACGTCCTTGATCGTCTCCATGTACGGCGTGAAGTCCTGCGTGTCGGCCGGTGCGAAGATGTCGTCGGCCGGGAAGGTCCCGCCATTGGCCGTGCAGGCACCGCGATAGGCCTCGGCACCTCCGTAGCCGAACGAGTAGTCCGGTGCGATCTGGACGAACGTGTCGTACTGCTTGGTCAGGCTGTCGCAAATGGCGATCCCGTCCTGGTAGTTGGACCGGCTCGCCCGGAACGTGTTCGGATCAAAGTCCTTTCCGGTGATGTCCGTCGCCGCGGCAGGGGCCGCAATGAGGATGACGTCGTTGTCACGGGCCAGACCCTGCAGACCGGCAGTGTTGCCGGAGCTGACCGTCCCGATGAGGATGTCCGCACCATCGACCTCAATGAGCTCACGGGCCACCGTCGTAGTCGTGTCGGCTACGCCGTTGTCGTCGCGGATCTTCACATTGATCTCGCACTCGTCGAGCATGTAGGTCTGGTCTTCGCCGGTTTGCGGCTCGTTACCGGTCGCCCAGGCGAAACCAATCGGCACGGCGCGATTCATGTGGGCACCGTAGATGGCCAGGTTGCCGGTCAAGTCGGTGATGACACCAACGACGATGGGCTCATCGCAGGAGATGCCGTCCATCATCGCTTCGGTCGTTGTGGTTGTGTCGTCGCCGCCACCGCTGGTAGTCGTCGTTGTCGCCGCCACCGTGGTGGTGGTCGTGTCGTCGCCACCGCTGTCGTCACCGCCGCACGCGGAGGCCACCAGCGCAAACGCCAGCAACACCGCCAATAGGCGCATCGTCTTCTTCATCCGTCTCCTCCTCATAGGGTTGCTTTTTCCAAAAGGGCGTGGAACACCCGGTTGAACTCTTCTGGCTTGGTCATGCTGGGCACGTGCCCGCAATCTTCGATCACGACCTCTTCGTAGCTGCCGCCAGCCTCGGCGTAGCGGTCGAGAAAGGCCCGGGTCTGACTGATCATCGGCTGGGGCTGGGTAGACCTCGGGGCCGGGGTAATCGGGCTTGCGCCCCATGGCGCCCTGGGTGGCGGGATCGCTCGCTGCTCCATCGGTCACCGCCAAATCGCCATCACCCCGCACCCACAACACCGGCGGCTTGGCGTCGGCGGCCAGGATGGCCTCGGGATTCTTGAGGTGTTTGGGGCTGAGCGCGTTGATCGACCCCCAGACGCCCGGAGCAAAGCCGGGCCAGTTGGGCGATTCGACGAAGTCGCCCGGGTAGGCCTGGTCACCGAGCTGCATCTCGAGACAGGCGGCAACAAAGTCATCTTCCCGTTCCGGGATTACTCCGGGCCCCCACACCAGGAGCCGGAAGGCGTTGCGGGCCGTGAAGGGCGAGTCGATCCCATCGTTCTTGGCAACGAGTTGCTCGATGAGCAACTGATTGGAAAGGCCGGCTCCGGAACCCGCGAAGTCGTCGTAGATCGGTGTCCCGTCGAGACGGGTTCCACAGAAGCCATAGGGCGAGCCGGGCCCGGACTGGGTCACGCTCATGATGCGATCGCCATAGTCGGCCATCAAGTGCCAGGCCACGTTGCCGCCGAGGCTCATCCCGATGAGATGGAAGCGGTCGACACCGAGCTGGTCGAGCAGCGCCATCACGTCATCGACGTAGTCGCCCATGCCCCGGGTGGCGTCGACTTTCGCCTCGGGGTCGGCCCCGCCGAACCCCCGCAGATCGGGGGCGATACCGCGGTACCCGGCCGGCAGAGCCAGCATCGTCTCCTCCCACCACGTGGCCGAGGACATGTTGCCCTGGAGGAAGACGACGGGCACTCCGTCCTCCGGGCCGGTGAACAGCACCCGGGTGGTGATCCGACTGGTTGTGATGCGCTCGGCCGTCACCCCGGGCATCGTTGGGACGCTCATTCCGCTACCTCCATGGCCGCCATTACCTTCTTGTCCAGTTTGCCGATGACCGTCTTGGGGAGCTCGGCCAGCACGATCACGCTGCGAGGCAGCTTGTACTCCGCCAGCCGCTCACCCAGGAAGCCGAGAAACGCCTCATCGTCGAAGTCGCCCCCCTCGTCGACGACGAGGAAGGCGCGGCCGATCTCCCCCCACTTCTCATCGGGGATTCCCACCAGGGCGGCTTCGGTCACGCCCTCGTAGGCGAGCATCACCGACTCGACCTCGGCCGGATACACGTTCTCGCCACCCGAGATGAACATGTCCTTCGATCTGCCCTTGATGGTGAAGAAGCCCTCATCGTCGCGGACCGCCAGATCGCCGGTCCACAGCCAGCCGTCCTTGATCGTGTCGGCGGTTGCCTCGGGCTGGTTCCAGTAGCCGGGCGTGACGTGCGGTCCTTTGATGAGCAGCTCACCGGTCTCGTTGGGACCGACCTCCTTACCGGTCTCGTCGACGACCTTCATGTCGATGTGAAACAGCGGGTAACCCACCGACGTGGTCTTGTCCCGGACACGCTCGGGAGGAAGCCAGAAGTTGTTGCCGGCCGCCTCGGTGAGCCCGTAGCCCATCTTGAAGTCGATCCCCTTGTCCCAGAACTTCTCCATGATCGGAAGCGGACACGGGGCACCGCCGGAGATCACGAGGTCGAGCTTGGAGAAATCGGTCTGCGCCCAGCGGGGATCGGCCTGCAGCATCTGATACATCGTCGGGACGCCCACGTAATGGGTGACGGCGCCCCGGTCGATGAGCTCGAACGTCTCGTCGAGGTCGAAGGCCGAGCAGAGGATGGTCGTCCCGCCGGTGTGAACGAGCGGAACCATGAAGATGTTCGGGCCACCGATGTGGAAGAAGGGAAGCTGGAGGGCAGCCACGTGACCACCGTGGATGCCCCACGAGGTGGTGGTGTTGACCGAGTTCCACGTGAGGTTGCCGTGGGTGAGGATGGCACCCTTCGGGAGGCCGGTCGTGCCGCCCGTGTAGTAGATGCCGAGAATGTCGTCCATCTCGAGTTCGGGACGCCCGTCGAGCGTATCGGACATCGCCTCACGCTCACCAAACGACCGCTCATCTGCTCCCGCCCCCCCAAAGGCAACGACGTCGCGGATGGTGGTGAACGACGGGCGAAGCTCGTCGACCTGCTCCCGCCAGTCCTCGCCGTACAGGAGGACGATCGGCTCGGCATCGGCGACGAGACGGCGGAGCTCGTGAACGGTGAGCCGCCAGTTGAGGTTGTGGAGGATGAATCCGAGTTTCACTGCAGCCCAGAACACGTCGAGGTACTCCGCGCAGTTGGAGGCGTAGACGGAGACTCGATCGCCCTTCTGGACGCCGAGCGACCTGAGATAGTTGGCCGTGCGATTGACTCGTGCGTTCCAATCCCGGAACGTGATCTCGCTTCCACCGACTCCCTCGACCAGCCCGATCCGATCGGGCGTCAGCTTCGCCCGCTTGTCGAGCCAGTCGGGTACATATGTGGACTGGGAGTAGCTCATTCCGGGCCCCATTTGACGATTCCGGCGCTCCAGACGTACCCGATGCCGGCTCCCACCATGACCATGAGATCACCCGGTTTGAGCTTGCCCTGCTTTTCGCCTTCGATCATCGAGATGATGGTGTCTTGCTCGCCGATATGGCCGATATGGCCTAGGTAGGCGGCCTGATCCTCGGTCTTGCCGAGCTCGTCGAGTAGCTGTTTGTGGGCGGACGGCTTGATGAGAAGGATGTTGACGTAGTCGATGTCCTCCCGCCCGTACGGCGATCCGTCCTCCTTGACCCCGGACTTGGCGAGCGCCTCGTCGATGCAGAAGAGCCAGTTGCTCATCGAGACCTCGTTGAGCCGGCCCTTCATGGCCTCGGGTTCCAGGAGGTCGAACTTGAAGGCGCCAGCGGCGACGGCCTCGTCGCTCGGAAACCGCTTGGTTCCGCTGGCCGGCACCAGCACGTGCCTGCTCATCGAGCCATCCGACAAGAGGTGGGTGCCGAGCACGTGGTTATCGGGCCAGTCACGCTTGACGATCACGGCGCCGCCGCCGGCCCCGATGTTGAACAAGAACGAGGTTCTGTGGTTGGTGAAGTCGATGAAGTCGGCAATCGTGTAGCCGCCGGCGATCAGGACGGTGTTGATGGAATCGTCCTCACGCATGAGGCTCTTGGCCAGCTTGAGCGCAGCGACGGTGGTCGCGCAGCGCATGTGCATGTCCATGCCCCAGGCGTTGCGGGCTCCGACCTCCCAGGCGAGGTCGATCCCGGCCGTCCACAGGTTGTATTCCTTCCACTCCTCTGTCGTGCACAAAACGACGTCGATCTCCATCGGGTCGATCCCGGCGTTGGCGATTGCCTGCTTGGCAGCGAGGACACCCATCTCGTTTGGATGGATCTCCGGGTCGGTGACGTGCTTTCGAGAAATACCAAGCTTGTCCTTCACCACCCACTCGGGCATGCCGCTCGCCTCGGCGATCTCCTCGCCGGTCATGTAGGTCTCTGGAAGAAAGTGACCGGTCGCGACGATGCCCATTGTGAAGTTTTCGCTCATAACGCCACCGGTGGCGCCAGGGCGCTGTGAATGAAGGCCATGAGTTCGTCGACGACCGAGTCGGGCGGGGTGGTTTCTTCCCACAGCACCCAACGAGCTCCGGCTGCTTCGGCTATTCCCATCAGGATCCACGCCAGGGTGTCGGGTGAGATTTCATCCCGAATCTCGCCGTCGGCCTGGGCCTGCTTGAGGCCCTGGATGTAGCCCTCGGAGAGGACCGTGTAGTGCCAGCGGTAGGTGTCGATGTCGACAAACTCGGACTCACGGATGATGCGATAGAGGGAGCGGTGATGGCGAACGTACTCGAAGAAGGTGGTGAATCCGATCCGTTCTGCCGTCAGCCGATCGGGGGCTTCGGCGATGGCTCTGGCGATGGTTCGTCGCAGGGCGTGGTTGAGCTGATGGACGAGCTCGACGAAGGCCGCCCGCTTGTCCGGGAAGTACTGATAGAAGGTGCCCTGAGCGACCCCGGCCCGGCGAGTGATTTCGGATATCGAAGCGCCGTCGTAGCTGGACTCACCGAAGACGACTTCTGCTGCGGCGAGGATGTTCTCCTTGGTGGCGCGCCCGCGATCGGTGACCGGCTCATAGTCCCGTGGTGCCTGCGCTTCCACCAAATACGCTCCCAAGTTGAGACCTGACTCACCTGTCAGGTTCGTTTCTACCAGATCTCACCGCTCGATGTCGGACCGCGGGCGAACACGGGTCTAGTTCGTGTCTCAGGGGCATGATAAGATCGAACATATGTTCGAGAGCGACATTTCGACCTGGGCCCCCGGCACACTCGACGGGCTGGACGACATTGAGCCCGGATGGACGCTCGGCGTCTACCTGTCGCGGATCAACCTCGACGACCTGTCGGGACACGACCGGGTCGTGGTACTCCGTGCCCATCAAAGAATGGCGTCGCACTACTCCGCCCACGCCTACGGGGCCATGGCCGCCGTTTCCGACTCGATTGACGACCTCGACGACGATCCCCTCTTGGCCGCCGAGTCGGCCGCCGCCGAGATCCGCGCCGCCCTGCAGCTCACTCGGAGAGCCGCCGACAGCGAACTCAGCTTCGCCCTCGACCTCCGCACGCGTCTCCCCCGGGTCTGGCAACTCCTCGCCGGCGGGGCGATCGACCCCCGCCGGGCTCGCACCATCGTCTATGCCACCAGCCACCTGCCGATCTCCACTGCCCACGACATTGTCGATCGGATCATCGACGAGGCGCCCCGGCTCACCACCGGCCAGCTCAGCGCCCGAATCCGGAGGCTGGCTATCGATGCCGACCCCGAGCAAGCCACCGATCGCTACCGGGCGGCCATCGATAACCGACGAGTGGTGAGCGAGCCCACTACTGACGGCACCACCAACCTCTTCGGTTTCGACCTCCCGCCGAGCCGGGTTGCCACCATCACCGACCGGATCAACCACCTCGCCCGGAGCCTGCGATCGGCCACCGAGACCCGCACTATGGATCAGCTGCGGGCCGACGTACTCCTCGACCTCCTCGACGGATCCTCCAATCAGCCTCCGGGTCGCAGGGGCTCGATCGACATCCACGTGGATCTGACCACGCTGACCAGGCTCGACAACCAGGCCGGGGATCTCGCCGGATACGGGCCGGTCATTGCCGACATCGCCCGTCAGGTAGCCGAGCAAGAGACCAGGGCCGAGTGGCGCTACACGATCACCGACCCGGACACCGGCCGGGTCGTCCACAACGGCATCACCCGCCGGCGGCCCACGAGGGACCAACGCCGCGAGGTGGAGGCCCGGGACCCTCGCTGCATCTTCCCCGGCTGTCGCATGCCGGCCACCGACTGCGACATCGATCACTGCCAGCCATACGGCGAGGGCGGGCCGACCGTCACGCCGAACCTCGCTCCCCTCTGTCGACACGACCATGGTGTCGTCCGCCACGGGGCCGGGTGGGTCTACGAGCTGCTTTCGAACGGCGACAACCGGTGGACGAGCAAGCTGGGCCACGTCTACACGACGAGCGGAACCCCACCGTAGGGCTGGGTTGGCAACCTTCCTCGCAGCACCGCCCCTAGGTCGACCACCGATCGGGCGCCGCCATGGCGCCGGCCAGGCGAGCCATGTACTCCGACCGGGCGATCTCGATCGCTCCGAGCGACTCGAGGTGGGAGGTCTGCCATTGAACATCGAAGATGGTGGCGCCATCGTCCCGAAGCTTGTCGACCAGACGGACCATGGCGACCTTGGAGGTGTCACGGGCGCGATGGAACATCGACTCGCCGGCGAACAGACCTCCGATCCCCACCCCGTACAGACCTCCAACCAGCGCTCCAGCTCGATCCCACACTTCGACACTGTGCGCCCAGCCGTGCTCGAAGAGCCGCCGGTAGGCCGCCTGCATTTCCTCAGTTATCCAGCCGAGCGGTCGGGCCGGGTCGGCACAGCCGGCAAGTACTCCGGCGAAATCCGTGTCGAACGAGACGTCGTACTTCCGGAGTGACCGCCGCAGCGACCGGGAGACGTAGAGGCCATCGAGCGGGACGATGGCCCGCGGATCCGGCGACCACCATCCGATGGTGTCGTCTGGACCGATCGGCATCGGAAAGATGCCCGAGCGATAGGCCGCCACCAGTGTGCCCGGCTCGAGATCCGCCCCGAGGCCGAGCAGTCCCCCCTCATCGGCCTCGTCAACCGGAGGAAACACCCATGGAGAGGCTGGGGGCTCTACCGGCGTCCTAGATCCCTCCGCTGAACGTGTCACACTGGTTGGGATCGCCAGACTCGAAGCCCCGGTTGAACCACTTCACCCGCTGGGCCGACGTCCCGTGCGTGAACGTATGGGGATTGACATAGCCCTGGGTCGTCTGCTGGACCCGGTCGTCACCAACCGCGGCTGCGGCCGTCAAGGCTTCCTCAATATCGCCCGGCTCGAGATTGGCAGCGGCACTGTGCGCCCACACGCCCGCCAGGCAATCGGCCTGCAACTCCTGTCGCACCGAAAGCTCGTTGCGGTCCTCGGTGCTTGCCGTCCGCTGCAGCTGCTGAACCTGTGGCATCACGCCCAATTCGTTCTGGACGTGGTGGGCATACTCGTGGGCCACCACGTAGGCCTGGGCGAAGTCGCCCGCCGCCCCGAACCGCTGCTGGAGGGTCGAGAAGAACTCGAGGTCCAGGTAGACGTTGCTGTCCAGGCTGCAGTAGTGCGGTCCGATTGCGGCAGTGGCTCCGCCGCATGCCGACTGTGTCTGACCGGTGAACAACACGAATGTGGCCGGGTTGTACGTCCGGTTGGCAGATGCGAAGACCTGAGTCCACGTCTCCTGAATGTCGACGTCCAGGAACGTCATGAAGTCGACGAGCTCGGCGTCCGGATCGGGCGCGGTCGACAGGTCTTCGCCTGCGGGGGCCTGCTGGGTCGACAACTGGCCGAAGATGTCGTTGACGTCGAAGCCGCCACCGCCACCTCCTCCGAACAACAATGCCGCCAACAGTCCCAGAATGCCGAGACCTCCAACGGCGGCTCCACCGGCGGCTGCACCCCTGCGCCTGCGGTCTTCTACATGTGTCGGCCCCTCAACTTTGCGCCAACGCAATTCACTACCTCCTAGAGCGGTATGCACGATACCCGCCGTGCGGGCATCGCCCACCTCCAGCTCGTACAATGCGGGGCATGAGTACCAAGCATTACGGCATGTCCGTGCACACGAGCCTGTCCCTCGAAGAGGCCGAAACCCGCATCAGGGCCGCCCTCGCCGACCAGGGATTCGGAATTCTGACCGAGATCGACGTCGCCGGCACCCTCGAAGCCAAGCTGGGCATCGAGCGGCGTCCCTACAAGATTCTCGGGGCGTGCAATCCGCCACTCGCCAATCGGGCGCTCGAGGCAGACGAGTCCATCGGGCTCCTCCTGCCATGCAACGTCGTCGTCTACGAGGATGAGGACGGAACGGTCGTCTCGGCTATCGAGCCGCTCATGATGGCCGACCTCTCCCCCGGCGTCCAGGACATCGCCGACGAAGCCCATGCGGCCCTCGAGCGGGCCCTCGAAGCGATTCCCGTCGACTGATCGTGGAAGCCAACGTCGACCGTGCCCTGGGTGACCTCGCCGCCAAGAAGGACGAATGGGCTCGTCTCAGCGTTCGGCGCAAACTCGAATACCTCCAGAGGTTGCGCAAGGCCGTCTCGGCCAATGCCGAGGAATGGGTCGACATCTCTCTTTCCGCCAAGCGGATTCCCGATCGCTCCCCGCTCGCCGGCGAGGAGTGGATCTCCGGGCCATACGCGGTGCTCCTCCTCATCAACGCTCTCACCAAGAGCCTCGAGGCGGTGGACAGCGGAAGCGACGTCCTGGCGGGCACGCGCATTCGGACGCGGGCCGGCGGCCAGGTTGTCGTTGAGGTCTTCCCGGGTGACATCTACGACCGGTTGCTGCTGAATGGGTACCGGGCCGAGGTATGGATGCAGGAGGGCGTGACCCCCGCCAACCTGCGCGACCACGTTGCCTCGTTCTACAAGGAGCAGGATCCGGCCGGCAGGATCGGCCTCATTCTCGGGGCCGGCAATATCTCATCGATCCCGGTGCTCGACATCCTCACGAAGATGTTCATCGAGGGCCAGGTCGCCATCGTCAAGATGAACCCGATCAACGACTACCTCGGAGCGGTGTTCGAAGAGGTTTGCCGCGATCTCATCGACGCCGGCTTCCTTCGCTTCGTGTACGGCGGCGGCGATGTCGGCGCCTACCTGACCAGCCACCATCTCGTCGACACACTCCACATCACCGGCAGTGCCGACACGTACAACAAGATCGTGTTCGGCGGCGGCGAGGCAGGTGCCGATCGCCGTTCCCGCAACGAGCCGCTCATAACGAAACCATTCACGAGCGAGCTGGGCGGAGTCGGGCCGACGTTCATCGTGCCGGGCCCGTGGACCGACGCCGACCTCACCTACCAGGCAGAGCATCTGGCCACGCAGAAGTTCCACAACGCCGGCTTCAACTGCATCGCCTCCCAGGTGCTCGTACTACCCGGTGGCTGGTCGGGCAGCGACCGGCTCGTCGACGAACTGCGTCGGACGATACGGAGCATCCCGGCCCGGGAGGCCTACTACCCGGGCGCCGACGAGCGCCAGCAGGCCGCGGTAGCCAAGCATCCCCATGCCGAACTGCTCGACGCCGGTCCGATCCCGCGCACCCTCATCACCGACGTAGACGCATCCGGCAAGGACGAGTACGCCTTCACGACCGAGTTCTTCGGCGGCGTCTACGCCACCACCAAGCTCGACACGAACGATCCCGCCGAATTCGTACCGGCTGCCGTCGAGTTCGCCAACAAGAAACTGGCCGGGACGCTCGGTGCTCAGTTCATCATCCACCCGAAGACCCGGGAACGGATAGGCCCGGTCCTCGACCAGGCCATCGCCGACCTCAACTACGGGAGCGTGGGCGTGAATGGTTGGACCGGGGCCGGGTATCTCCTCCCGACGGCGACCTGGGGCGCCTACCCCGGCCACACCCACGACGACATCGGCAGCGGCATGGGAGTGGTCCACAATGCCTACATGTTCGACTGGCCCGAAAAGACGGTCGTGCATGCCCCATTTCATCCCTTCCCGCGGGCGTTGAAGAACGGCCAGTTCCACCTCTCACCCAAACCGCCCTGGTTCGTCACGCATCGCCGGGCCGACAAGGCAGGCGAACGCCTGACGCGCTTCGCGGCCGATCCGGGTTG
The DNA here is from genome assembly GCA_004283105.1 of Acidimicrobiia bacterium. Classification (GTDB taxonomy): domain Bacteria; phylum Actinomycetota; class Acidimicrobiia; order Spongiisociales; family SHLN01; genus SHLN01. Next base: position 4,737 of record SHLN01000032.1, on the reverse strand, counting down.
GCGCCACCTGCCCGGAATCTTCGCGGCGGCACTGCGACATTGATCACCCCACTCTCCGAGTTCCCGGAAGGCGTTGAGACGCTGCTCGCCATCATCGGGCGCGACCACCACCAGCTCTCCGAGCAGCACGGGCTGGATTTCTCCGCCGTGGAAGAGGAGATGGGGACCCGCTACGAGGCGGCCTTCCGGTCTGCGAATGGCACCGTCTTCACGCTCACCGAGCCCGCCTATGAGCCCGAGCTAGGCGTCCAGGCTCACATCGCCGGCGGCACCGATGCCCGTCAGGCCGAGACCGAGCTGCTGGAGTCGCTCGAGCTGTCGCTCGAGGACCTCCGGTGGCGAGCCATGGCGCTGCAACTGAATGAGGGCGACATCGTGAGCATCGACGCAGAGGCTCCCGAGCAGTATTTCCCGGATGTCGTCGGGCAGATCGTGGACATGAGCTACGAGCCGCATCCAGACCTGCTGCCCCTCCCGGATGTGAACCCGGCCGTCTATGTGGTTCGCCTCGACAACGGCCGCCAGATCGATGTCCCGTCCAATCTCGTGTTCTGGGAGCCGATCCTGCACGCAGAGGCCATCAACACCGCCGCCCAGTTCAACGACTTCCTGGCCGCCCTCATTCACCACATCGTCGTCCGGCCCCACGAGTGGAACGTGAGCGGAGGAGCACCCGGGCTCCTTGCCGGGCTCGCCACCCGGATCGCCATCCGGGATGCGGCCGCCCAGCAGGCCCGTGAACAGCTCGTGCCCCGCTGGGGCAGCCTGGCCGTGTCAATCCTCGAATCGGTCGCTCCGGCCAGCTGGTCCGAAGAAGAGGGCGACTAGGACCCCAGCAACTCGGCGGTCGTCACAACCGCGGCGAATTCCTCCTGAAGGTTGGTGGCCGTCACCCGCGCCAGCTCGGCGGCGGTGATCGTTCCGCCACCGTAGGCGGGCAGGTCGAAGGTGTGGGTGGCGTCGATCACGAACAGGGTGTCGTAGCCGAGGTTGCCGGCCATGCGGGCTGTCGTCTCGCAGCAGTAGTTGGTCTGAATCCCGGCGATGGCGACACCGGTCGCGCCGCGGTCGCTGAGCCATCCATGCAGATCGGGCTGGCCGAAGAAGGCCGAATTGACGTCCTTGCTGACGAGCAGATCGGGCTCGCCGTGAACGACATCCTTGAAGGCGTTGCCGGGCAGGCCCGGCCGGAGCGGGGACCCTTCGGTTACCGAGTCGTGCCGGACGAACACGACGGGACGCTTTGCCTCCCGCCAGGCGGTGATGAGCGCGGCAATGTTCGCCTCGCAGTCCGGGTTGTTGCGCGGCCCCCAGCCGGACTCGTCGAACCCGGCCTGTACGTCCACGACGATGAGTGCGGTGTTGGTGAGATCCATAGGCGGGACGCTAGCCGGTCACCGGAACCGGACGACGATCACCGGTCGCTCGAGCGGACTCCTGACACCCGGACAGAGCGATGACGGCGACGATGAAAATGATAGGGAACAAACGAAAGGGGTAGACAGTTAACTGATTACGTGATATCATTCGAAATATATCGAACACTATGAATTTCCTCACACGCCCAGCAAGCAAAGGCCAAACACGATGACCGTCACCGGACCGAGAGTACGCGACTTCACCGAATCAGCGCCGCGACCGGTGCGCATCGAAGTCGATCCCTCCCCCGCCTATGAGTTGCTCTTCGAGCTCTTCTCGTTGGACAACCCCGAGGATTCCTCCCAGTACGCAGGCGGCCAGGAGTGGCTCGACGAGGTGCAGGGCCGCATGCCGGCCGAATTCCTTGCCGACCTCGAATCGCTGAGGACCGGCGGTGAGATCTGGCTCGTACTGCTCGGGCTCGTCTACGACACGCCCGCACCGAAGACGGTCGAAGCGTTTCTCGATCACCTGCGCTCGCTCGACCCGGACGCGTTCCGGAGCCACCTCCTCGCCCACGCCTGGTTCACCAAGGAACGCAAGATCGCTCAGGAGGTCATCGAAGCGGCCGCCCAGGGCGACGCAGAGGCGTTCGCCACCATTGCCGAAGCCGCCGACGGGTGTGAGTGCGGCCCCGGATGGGCCAATCTGCTGACCCGGCCGGCCCCGGAGGCGAAGCAGACGATCATCGACTTGTTGCAGCGGTATGCCGAAAAGGGCTTCGACCCGAGCGTGAGCAAGCTGCTCGACAAGGACGCCAGGGCCAAGCGGGCCCTCGCCGTCTCCCTGACGCCCGACGAACTGGTGGAGCGGGCCACCAACGGCATCACCTTCGCCAACAATGACGGCGTCGACGCAGTGATCCTCATCCCGTCGGTGGTGATCCGGCCGTTCGTGGTGATCACCGACCACGGCCGCAACCGCATGTTCGGCTACGGGGTGTCGGAGGAGTACCTGACCGGAGACGACGACGCTCCCCCCAGCTGGCTCGTCGACTTCTACAAGGCCGTCGGCGACGAGAAACGGCTGCGCATCCTCACCGTGCTGGCGCAGGGTGACACGACGCTCGGCTCGCTCGTTGAGCGGCTCGATCTCTCGAAGTCCACCGTCCACCACCACCTGCGCCTGCTGCGGACTGCCGGGCTGGTGCGGGTCACCATCGGCGAAGAACACGTCTACAGCCTGCGGGCCGGAGCTATTCCCCAGGCCGGTCCCCTGCTCGAGACCTATCTCAACGAACACACACAGATAGAGGAGTAAGCCATGCTTATCGAACCACAGGGAATCAGGAACCTCGACGGAGAGCATCGTCGCCAGCTCGGGCGCACCGGTCTGCGGCGCAAGCGGCCTGCCCGCCACGCGCTGCGGAGCACACTGGCCGGCATGCTCGTCACATGGGCAGGACGCCTCGCCCCGGAGGCACCAGAGCCCGCACTGCTCCGAACGAGAGCGGCGCCTAGTTGAGGCCCGGATCTATCGGAAACGTCGCAAGCATCGCCGTCGGGCCCGGTTGACGTCTGAGGACATCGCGCCACAGCGTCCCGGGCTCGACCGCGAATACGTCCTCGGGCTCGGCGAGAGCCACAATCCATCCCCCCTCGACCAGTTCCGCCTCGAGCTGGCCGGGACCCCAGCCGGCGTATCCGGCGTAGATGCGAACCGGGGCCGTCAACTCACCCGGTGGCGCCGATAGGTCGACGATGCCGACGCCGGCCAGTGACGATCCGTCGACGCCTTCGGCCAGACCCACCGCGTTGTCGGGCTGAACCGGGCCGCCGACGAAGACCACCTCCGGTTGGGCCAGCAACGCCTCCCACTCGGGCAGCTCGTCCCCGAGCGGACTCGTGGTCGGGCGGTTGATGATGACGCCGACCGCCCCCTCCTCGGTGTGCTCGAGGATCAGGACGACGCTCCGAAAGAAGTTCGGATCGAGCAAGTTCGGAGCGGCAACGAGCAGCACGCCGGCCAGCGAGTCCATAGCCGTATTGTCGCACGGCGAGTGCCTTGTCTCGTAGCGTTGGCGATGAACGCGGCAAATGGTGCGGGGCGAGGGACTACCCTCGCTGCACATGGACACCGACCATATTCGCAGCCAGTTTCCCGCCCTCGAACGGACACACCACGGCAGGCAGGTCATGTACTTCGATGGCGCGGCCGGCACTCAGGCGCCAACGGCAGTGATCGACGCCATCAGTAACACCCTCCGGGCCGGAATCAGCAATCATGGTGAGCCGGCGGCTTCGTCACGGTTCAGCGACGCAATCGTCATGGACGCCCGCTCGGCGGTGGCCGACCTCTACAACGCCTCACCGGATGAGATCGTCTTCGCCCAGAACATGACGAGTCACACATTCGCATTGAGTCGAGCACTCGCCACTACCTGGACGGAAGGCGACGAGATCGTGCTCACCCGCATGGATCACGATGCCAACATCGCGCCGTGGCTGCGGGTGGCCGACGAGCGGGGCGTGACCGTCCGGTGGGTCGACTTCGCCGATTACCGGTTGGACCCGGACAGCTTTTCCGCGGTGCTCGGTCCCCGTACTCGACTGATAGCGGTCACCGCCGCCTCCAATGCACTCGGCACCGTGGTCGATATCCCGGCGGTCGCCGAACGGGTGAGAAGCCTGTCCCCGGCGCTCCTCTTCGTCGACGCCGTGCATTGCGCCCCGCACCGCTCGATCGACGTAAAGGCCTGGGATGCCGACTTCCTCGTTGCCTCCGCCTACAAGTTCTACGGGCCCCACATCGGCGCCCTCTACGCTCGCTCCGAGCACCTGGCCGCACTGCCTGCCTACAAGGTCCGGCCGGCGCCCGAAACCGGCCCCGACCGATGGGAAACCGGCACCCAGAGCTTCGAGACCATCGCAGGGGTCACCGCCGCCATCGACTACCTGGCGACCCTCGGAGACGGCGAGACCCGGCGCGAACAGCTCCAGAACGCCTACCTGGCGATCGGTGCCCATGAGCAAGTCCTGGCGGATCGCTTCCTGGCCGGCGTGGCGGAGCTCGAGCATGTCACCGTCTACGGGTTGACCGAGGGCGATCGAACCTCGACGTTCTCCATTGCCGTCGACGGCCTCACCGATGAGCAGGTAGCGGTCGCCCTCGCAGACCAGGGCATCTTCGTTTCACACGGGACCTACTACGCCGTCGAGGTACTGAAGAGCCTCGGCCAGACCGGACTCACCCGCATCGGCTTCGTCCACTACAACACGACCGACGAAGTCGATGCGGTTCTGAGCGCCCTCGACGCCCTCGCTTAGGGCTCAGACGAACCTCCATAGAAGGCGGAGGAGGGAGCCCCGCGCCACGTGT
>SHLN01000225.1 GCA_004283105.1 Acidimicrobiia bacterium | reverse complement strand
GTCTTTGCCCCTTCCCCCCAGTAGAGCACGGTTCCTGCCATCCAGAACGCGTCGGTGAGGTGCTCGAGCGCAAAGACTCTGGCATCCGAACGAATCGCTTCGACCTCGAGCCGCCGCCTCCACTGAGTGTCGCGTGGTCCGACAGCCGGGCCGCATCGCTCCTTGATGGCGGCTATCTGGTCCGTGCTCAGCCGGATGTCCCGGCACCATCCCGCCAGAGTCCCTTTGGGTACCGGGATGATCTCCATGATCTCGCCGTAGCTCAGTCCGAGACGGCGGAGACTCCTCCCAAGCTCGGCCCGGTCCCACCGTCCCAGCTTCTCGAACGTCGCGATCCGCGCCCCGAGGTCCTCGGGTATCTCCATCCCCCGACCGTACGCCGGGGGTGTGACACAGGGGGTCTACTCCTCGGAGTGCTCCGGCTCCTCGGGAGGGTGTCCCATCTCGACGCCGGCGGTGACCGTGGGGGCCTCTCCCGGCTCGAGCGCAAAGTCGGTGAACACCTGGGCGATGACGATGATCGCCAGCACGACGGCGAACCAGTTGGGGGAGAGTCCGCCACCGAGCAGTCCCAGCAAGAGCACCGCTCCGGCGGAGACGAAGCGCACCCGAGCCTTGGTCTCGTCGCGGCGTTCGGGTCCGGCGGTGGTGGCGATGTGGATCAGGCCCATTGCGATGAGCGCCCAGAACACCCCGAGGGTGACCACCATGCGCTCGGCGGTGTGGAAGTGCTGCGTGACGATGAACTCCAGTCCGATGCCCGATGCGGTCAGCGCAGCGGCGAGCGGCAGGTGGCTGTAGATCCAGACGGTGGGTTTCCAGGCTTTGACCTGCTCCTTGCGCCGCCGCACAACGGAACCCTCGAGGTTGTCGAAGTAGATCCACCACAACCCCGTGGCGATGGTGATGCCGAGGACCGATCCGACGAACGGGGCCAACTCCCAGCCCTCGTGGGACAGGCCGGCGATCACCGCCGCGATCGACTCGCCGAGCACCAGGATGGTGAACAGGCCGAACCGTTCCGGCAGGTGGGAGACGTCGAGCGGCACCTTCGCCTGGACCTTGCGCATCCGATAGGGGGTGTAGAAGTCGATGGCGAGCCCGATGGCCCACAGCACGATGCGGATCTCCTCGGGCACGAGCAGTGAGATCGTCCACACCCCGATGGCAATCGACATGCCCGTGATATATCCGGTGACCAGCTCTCGGGTTTCCGGGACATGCCGGCGGGCCCGGGTGTACATGATGACGAGAATCACGCGGGCGGCGATGAACGCGAGTGCAAACGCGAATGTGCTGTCGGTCGCGTCCCCCGAGACGCTGGCGGCCATGAACGCCACCGCCATGATCTGGCCGGCGGCCAGGTTGCGTTGCCCGAAGTCGTCGGTGTCATACCGGTCGGCGTAGAACGTGTACCCGACCCACGCCCACCACAGCGGAACGAAGAATCCGGCGAAGGCCAGTCCTCCCTTCCAGCTCGGGTCGACGAGCAGTCGGTGAGCCAGAGCGGCCACCGCCACGACGAATACGAGGTCGTAAAAGAGTTCGAGCCAGGTGGCCTGCCGGTGCTCTCCCGTTTGCTTGGTTCGCAGCCGCGGCGGGCGCATCGATGCGAGTTTCATGCCCCTCCGTGTTCAGTGGTCGGCGTGCAGACTAACCAAACCCGCGCAACCAGGTTGAGCCAGTTAGCGTGTCTGGATGCCCGACGGCCTCACTTTCACATTTCACGGCGTGCGCGGCTCGGTCGCCATCGACCGCCCGGATAGCGCCCGGTACGGCGGCGCCACCATTTCTATCAGTGCCCGATTGGCCGACGACCACTACCTCGTCCTCGATGCCGGGACCGGTTTGCGTGATCTCCAGCACCATCTTCCCGAGGAGGGATCGCTCCGATTCTCGTTCCTCGTCACCCACTTCCACTGGGACCACCTGCTCGGGTTGCCCTTCTTCCGGCCGCTCTATCAACCGTCGGCTTCGTTCGATTTCTACGCCACGGCGGCCGAGGGCGGCACCGTTGAGAGCGGCATCGCGGGTGTCATGGAGCCACCGTTGTTTCCGCTTCCGCTGCGATCGGTTCTGTCGGCGCTGTCGTTTGTCGACGTCCCGGCCGACCCGTGGGAGATCGGTCCCGTCACGGTGCGAGCCGCCCATCTCCATCACCCCCAGGGCGTGAACGCCTACCGGATCGACTTCGGCGAGAGCAGCCTCGTCCTCGCCACCGACGTCGAGGCCGGGGAACCGGAATCCGATCGGGCACTCATAGCGCTCGCCCGCGGCGCAGACGTCCTCATCCACGATGCCCAGTACCTGCCCACCGAGATCGAGACGTACAAGGGCTGGGGCCACTCGACCTGGGAAGAGGCAGTCGAGATCGCCGAAGCGGCCGGCGTCGAGCGCCTCGTCATCATCAGCCACGATCCCGAGCGCACCGACGATGGTGTCGACGAACTCGAGGCGGCCGCCCGCAAGCGGTTCCCGAACACCGATGCCGCGTTCGCCGGCATGCAACTCACCCTCCCCGGACGGTAGGGTTTCCGGCCAGGAGGGTCGAGTGCGAGACGATTGGGTCCACAAGCTGTTGCGGGGCATCGAGTTGTTTGCCCCGCTGGAAGACCCGGCCCTGGCCCGCCTGGCCGAGGGAGCCGAGAGTCTGCATCTGCCCGGCGGCGAAACCCTCCTCCGTGAGGGAGACAGGGCCGATGCGCTGTACGTCGTCGCAAGCGGGCGGATGCAGGCCTTTGTCGCAGCAGAAGGCACCGAGACCCTCGTCGGCGAGATCGGTCGCGGCGAGGTGATCGGAGAGATGGGCATCCTCGGCGACGAGCCGCGCTCGGCCACCGTTCGCGCTCTGCGAGACTCAAATCTGCTCCGCTTCTCGAGTGACATGTTTGTCGGGTTCCTGCACGAACACCCGGAAGAACTCTTCGCCATCACCCGGCTGATCATTCAGCGTCTGCGCCGTTCGATACGATCCGACGCCGGCTCGGTGTCGGTTCGCACCATCGCGGTCGTTCCGCTCGGCGGCTCCGACGGCGCAACGTTTGCCCGGTTCTTGACCTCGATGTTCAGAGAGCGCACGACGGCTCACCTCGTCGGGCCGGGAGACGTCGATGAGTCCCTCACCGACGGAGAGCAGACGAGGCGGATGCACGAACTCGAGGACGCCCACGACTTGCTCGTGTATCTCGCCGATGGCGAACCATCCGGCTGGACCGAACGGTGTCTCCGTCAGGCCGACCGGGTGGTACTTGTGGCAGATGCGGATGGGGACACCGCAATCACGGAGGTCGAACGACGGCTTCTCGGAGCGGACGGTCGGCAGGGTCGCGCCCGGGTCGACCTCGTGCTCGTTCAGCCCGATCATCGGTCCGACCCGAAGCATGCCGTTCAGTGGCTGGGGGGCCGCCGAGTACAGCGCCATCACCACGTCAGGCTCGGCTGGCGGGACGACCTGCAGCGGGTGGCTCGAGCACTCACCGGACGGGAGATCGCCCTGGTCCTGAGCGGCGGCGGTGCCCGCGGCATGGCCCACGTCGGGATATTCCGCGCGCTGCAGGAACTCGGAATCCCCGTCGACGTGGTCGGCGGTTCATCATTCGGATCGATTGCGGGCGGGTACATCGCTGCGGGGTTTTCCTGGGAGGAGCAGCGGGAGTCCCTCTGGGAGAACCTCTCCTCGAAGGGCAGCGTCGTCGATCTCACGGCCCCGGCCCTGTCCCTCTCGAAAGGACAGCGGGTGACCGAGGCGATCCGGGCCGGGTTCGGCGATCGACTCATCGAGAATCTGTGGCTGCCTTACTTCTGCTTGTCGAGCAACCTGTCGCGAGGCGAGGTGACCGTCCACGACCGGGGGTCGGTCTGGCAGGCGATGCGGGCAAGTGTTTCCATCCCCGGGCTGTGGCCCCCGGTTCGTTCTGGGGAGGGCGACATCCTCGTGGACGGGGGAGTCATGAACAACCTCCCGGTGGACGTGATGGAGACCTTCTACGACGGCGGGGCCATCATCGCCGTCAACCTGAAGGGAACCTCATCGCTCCCGAGCGTTGGCCTCTCCGACACGGGCGTCATGTCCGGCTGGGGCCCGATGGCCCGGCGGTTCAACCCTCTCACCGAGTCGGTCGAACTCCCCGGCATCGTCGACGTGCTCCTCCGCTCGACCGAGACCGGCAACGTGCTCGCCGCCAAGCGGATGGAACGCGAGGCCGACGTGGTGCTCCATCCCGACGTCGCCCAGTTCAGTCTCCTGGCGTTCGAAGAACTCGATCCCGTCATCGAGGCCGGCTACCGCTACGCCATCAAGG
>SHLN01000001.1 GCA_004283105.1 Acidimicrobiia bacterium | reverse complement strand
ATGAAGAAAACCGCTGTGTGGACAGCGGTTTTCCTCGTCGGGCTGACTGGATTTGAACCAGCGACCTCTTGACCCCCAGTCAAGTGCGCTACCAAACTGCGCCACAGCCCGTGTCCGGTGCAGGTTACCGACCTTTTCGCCCGGACGGCGCGCTCACCGCCGACGGCTTCGAACGGCGAGCACTGCCGGCGTGGCGACGATCACGGGAACGGCAATCCACCAGGAGATTGATCCCGCCACCGCATACACGACGATCGCTGCGTTGACGGCCAGGGGGAAGAGCCAGAAGAACCAGCGGGTACCCGCCGAGCTCCACGACTCCATGAAGTCGCTCTTACCGCCGTCCCGAGACCGGAACTGGCTCGGCCACACCATCGTGCCCTCCTGCCACCCATACTCCCGCTTCGCCCCGCCCGGCGCCAGAGGCACAAGGCCTTTCCGGCCGCCAGCGGACACTCCTACCCTCACGGCAACGTTTTCGGGCCGTCCGGGGTACTCACTGTCATGACCGCACGCAATCGCTGGCTGATCGGCCTCGCACTGTTTGCCGTGTATGTCATCTGGGGCTCCACCTACCTGGCGCTCCGCTACCTGGTTGAAGAGTTCCCTCCCTTCATCGGCAACGGCATCCGGTTCGTCGTGGCCGGGTTGGCCATGTTCGTGTTCCTGCGGCACCGCGGCGCTCCTCCCCCGAGCGGGCGGGAGTGGTGGTCGGCCGCACAGATCGGCGCTTTCCTCATGATGGGGGGCGTTGGACTCGTGGCGCTGGCCGAAGCCCGCGGGGTGGGCTCCGGACTCGCCGCAACCGCCGTCGCCGCCATGCCGCTGTGGGCGGCGCTGTGGAGCGGGTTGTTCGGCCGGTGGCCGAATCGGCTCGAGTGGCTCGGGCTGGCGGTCGGTCTGACCGGCGTTGTCATCCTCAGCCAGGAAGGCGACTTCAGCGGCAACTCCCTTGGGATCACCCTCATGATCGTGGCCCCCATCAGCTGGGCATTCGGATCGGTGTGGAGCCAGCGGATCCCCCTCCCGACCGGGGCCATGGCCACCGCCCTCGAGATGACCACCGGCGGTGTCATCCTCCTTGTGGTCGGATTCGTGCGGGGAGAACGCTTTGACACCTTCCCGGCGCTCGACGGATGGCTGGCCCTCCTCTATCTGATCACCCTGGGCTCGATCGTCGCCTTCAGCGCCTACATGTACTTGCTGAACACGGTCCGGCCTGCTCTCGCCACCAGTTACGCCTATGTCAATCCGGTGGTGGCCGTGCTGCTCGGCGTGACGATCGGTTCCGAGGTGCTGTCGGGGCAAGCGGTCATCGCTCTCCCCCTCATCCTCGGCGGAGTAGCCCTGGTTGCTGCTGCCCGGGATCGGGGGGAGACCGGAGTCAGTCCGGTGCCGCAGGAGACCTAGAACGTGTGCCATGAAGGTCCATGCTCTGTCCCCTGCCTGCCCCGGAAGCAGTCGAGTCAGCCCATCCGTTCCACTACCCACCCGATTCCCTGGACCAGCCGAACCGCCAGGTAGAGCACGACGAGGACGACGATGATCCAGAATACGATCGAGGGACGCTCCTCCTCCGGGCGCCCGTCATCCACGGCTGCTGGCGCGCTGGCGGGCACGGAACTGGATCGGAGCGCCGGTGAAGTCGAACTCGTTGCGGAGCCGGTTCTCTAGGAAGCGCAGGTAGTCGACTCCCAGTTCGCCTCCAGCGACGAATAGGACAATCACCGGTGGGCGTCGACCGGCGTGGACCGCGTAGAGAATCTTGGGACGGCGGCCCTTGCGGACCGGAGGCGGATGAGCCTCCTGCCACCGGCGAATCAACCGGTTCAGCTCGCCGGTCGGAATGCGCTGATCGAGCGACTCGAGCGATACGCGCACCGCCCCACCGATGCGCTTGATCTTGCTGCCGGTCTTGGCAGACAGCGTCAACACCGGAGCCCATCCGACGAAACCGAGACGGTCGGCCACGCTATCCCGGCACCACTCACGCTCCTCAGCCGTCGCCACATCCCACTTGTTGAGCAGGACCACGAGGCCGGTCCCGGCTTCGGCGATCTCCTCGGCGAGCCGCTGATCCTGGTGGGTGGCCCCCTCCACCCCGTCGATCATGAGCAGAGCCACATCGGACTCCGCCAGAACGCCCTTGGCCCGCAATACGGCGTAGTAGTCGGCACCGTCGCCCCACTTGGGAGCCCGGCGAATCCCGGCCGTGTCGACGACCCGAAAGGGCTCACCATCCATCTCCACGACGGCGTCGATGGGATCACGGGTCGTGCCGGGGGTCTCGGACACGAGGACCCTGTCCTCTCCCAGCATTTGATTGAGGAGGGTCGACTTGCCAACGTTTGGTCGGCCGATGATGGCGAGTGAGGCCATCTCCGGTTCCTCGGCCCCCTCGCGCTCGGGCAGCAGGGTGAACAGGCGCTCGAGGAGATCGCCGGTCCCGCGCCCATGCAGCGAACTGATCGGTGTCGGGTCGCCAAGGCCGAGCCGGTAGAGATGGGTGGTATCGAGATCTGCCTTGGGGTTGTCCGACTTGTTGGCGACGAGGATGACCGGGATCTCGGCTCTCCGGAGCATCTCGGCGACACCCTGATCGTCATCGGTCACCGCGGCGGTGGCATCGGTCACGAAGAGCACTGCATCCGCGCCGATCAGTGCCGCCTCTGTCTGAGATCTGATGTCCTGAGTCAGCTCCCCGTCGGGCGTCAACTCCCATCCTCCGGTGTCGACGAGAAGGAACGGCCGATCGAGCCACTCGGCCCGGAACTCGCGGCGATCACGGGTCACACCCGGCTTGGCCTCCACCACCGCCACACGGCGGCCAACGATGCGGTTTACGAGGGTGGACTTCCCGACGTTGGGGCGGCCCACCACGGCGACAATGGGAAGCTGCGTCATCGGCTCGCTCCCGCCACGATTCCGGCCACTGAGGTCGGTACGACCAGCAGCGGTGCCGGAGCGGTCGCGGCAACGTCCCTGATGGAGGTGTCGTCGAGGAACCGGTCCCCCGACAGCGCCACGTCGGGCACGAGGTAGGCCGCGGCCGGCCCGGTGTCCGCCGCCATGGCGGCCGCGATGTCCTCGCCCACCATGAGGCCGCTCACTGCCACGTTGCCGCCAAAGAACTCATTGGGTACGGGAAGGATCCGGAGCGGGCGGCCGGCCAACCGCTCGAGACGCTCCTGCACCGGTGCGAGGACCGCCGCGCCGTACTCGCCGGTGAGCAATACCGTCGGCGCATCACCAGACCGATCGAGGGTCGGGCCTTGTGCAGAGGTGGAGGTCCGGGGTGCGCGATACCCCTCGGCGGGCGCAGCCGGCAGCGTCGCGAATCGGCCGGTTGGTTCGACGGCGGAGTGGCCGGGTCCTCGCTCGAGCTCTTCGAGCTCGTCGTAGAAGGCGCGGGCCATTCCGATGCCGTTCTCGTGCTGCGGGAAGTCCTCGTAGTCGTCGTGGCCGGGGACGGGCATCCCGGCCTGGATGTAGAGCTCATCTGAGGCCCAGAACAGGCGTCGGCCAAGCCGGGCTCGGGCGATGCCCTGCCAGTGATGGGTCGCCTCGATGACCGACCGGGCCTCATCGTCGGTGTGCACCCGCAGGTTCTCCTCCTTGTTGAACCGGGACAACCCGAGGGGGACGATTCCCACCGAGGCCAGCTCGGGATAGCGGACGAGCACCTCGGCGAACGTGCGCTCGAGGACGTCTCCGTCGTTGATGCCCGGGCACAGGACCACCTGACCGTGCACCTCGATTCCGTGTTCGAGGAGCGCCCGCAGCCAGCGCAGGCTGGTGGCGCCCCGTTCGTTCCGAAGCATCCCGGAGCGAACGGCCGGATCGGTGGCGTGGATGGACACATAGAGGGGACCGAGCTGCTCGTCGACCACGCGGGCGAGGTCGAGCTCGGTGAAGCGGGTCAGGGTGGTGAAGTTGCCGTAGAGAAACGACAGCCGGTAGTCGTCATCCTTCAAGTAGAGCGACTTGCGCATACCGGGCGGCAACTGATAGATGAAGCAGAACTCGCAGTGGTTGTCGCAGGTCTGGACCCGGTCGAAGATCGATGAGTCGAGCCGCACCCCGAGCGGGGCACCGGGCGCCTTCTCGATGGTCACATCCCACTCCAGGCCGCCTCTCCGGACGGTCAGGTCGATGTCCGACTCGTCGACGAGCTGCTGGTACTCGATGACGTCGGACGGCAGCACGCCGCAGATGGAGAGCAGCTCGTCGCCGACCGCCAGCCCGGCGACGGACGCAGGGCTGCCTTCAACGACCTCGGAGACGGTAGGGAACGACATGAGCGGAACCAGGGTACTGGGAGGGAACCGGTTCGGTAGCCCGACTCCAACGTCTGCGAGTGGCGGCGTCTTGCGAGCAGCGAGGAGCCAGAAGCGAGCAGCGAGCCCTAACCTCCCGGCCATGACACAGAAAGTTCTCCTGGCCGAGCCGCGCGGGTTTTGTGCCGGCGTCGAGATGGCGATCAAGGCACTCACCTGGATGGTGCAGGTGTTCGAGCCTCCCGTGTACTGCTATCACGAGATCGTCCACAACCAGGCAGTTGTGGAGGCGTTCGAAGCCGCCGGTGTGATCTTCGTAAACGAGATCGAAGAGGTCCCCACGGGCTCGCCGGTCATGCTGTCGGCGCACGGTTCCGCTCCAGAGGTTGTTGCGGCTGCCGGCGACGGGGCGGCGGTGCTCGTCGATGCCGTCTGCCCGCTCGTGACCAAGGTTCACCACGAGGTGAAGCGCATGGCCGGCCAGGGATTCGACATCATCTACGTCGGCCACGAAGGTCACGACGAGGCGATCGGAACCATCGCCGAGGCGCCGGAGGCCATCACGCTCATCGACCCGGAAGAAGGCCTCGGTGACTACACCCCTGCCGACCCGGAACGGGTAGCCCTCGTCTCCCAAACGACCCTCGGGTTGTTTGAATTCGAGGACGTGCTCGATGGTGCCGCCGAACGGTTTCCGGCACTCTGGACGGCCCGCAAGAGCGACCTCTGTTACGCCACCACGAACCGCCAGCAGGCGGTGAAGGTCCTGGCAGAGAAATGCGATCTCGTGCTCGTCGTCGGCTCCGAGAACTCGTCAAACACCCAGGCACTCGTGAGGGTGGCCGGAGTCACCGGAGCCCGGGCACATCGGGTCGACGGGCCCGATGCCATCGATCCCGCCTGGCTCGTCGATGCCAAGACCGTTGGTGTCACGGCCGGTGCGTCCGCTCCCGACCAGCTCGTGTTCGCAGTCATCGAGGCCGTAGCGCCGACCGACGGGGTTGAAGTCGTCCAGGTGACCACCGAAGGCGAATACTTCCCACTCCCCCGCGATCTGCGCCGGCTGCTGGCGGCGCTGCAAGCAGCAGTCGAGGGCGGTTACAGCGCCCGCAACCCGGGCGAGAGCGGCGAACTCGACCACGACCGCGAGTGGACCGCCAACGAGGCGTTGGCGCTGCTGGCGCTCAGTCCCTCCCCGCAATCTGACTGAGCCCGGCAATATCAAGCACCCGTACGAGTCGATACCCGGTCTCGACCTGGCCGCGTCGCTTCAGCTCATTGAGCGCCTCATTGACCGATTGGCGACTGGCGCCCAGCAACGTGGCCATGGTGGCCTGGCTCAGGGCGACCTCCCCCTGCTCGTCGGATTCGTTCACGAGTAGCCCGGCCACCTGGGCAATGACCGTCCGGTGCATGAGGTTGAGCACCCGGCGCTGGGTGCGCTCGAGCTGAGTGAGGCTCGCCACGAGCCAGCGGAGCGTGATGGCCGGAGACCGCGCCAGCTCGGGCAGCAGCCGATCGCGGTCGAAACGAAAGGCCGTCACGTGACCAACGGCCCGGGCAGAGGAGATGTAGGGCTGGTCGCTGAACATGGCAATGTCGCCGATCACGGCTCCGGGGCCGACCCGTCCCACGACCTCCCGCTGCGCTGCCGGGCCACGGTACAGATCGACATCCCCCTCCCTGACGAGGAAGGCGCTCGTTGCTGCTTCACCTTCCTTGAAGAGATGGGTGCCCGGGTACTTCTTGACGATCGCGCCTGCGTTGGAGAGCGCCTCGAGATCAGCCGGTGACAACGGCAGATAGTCGGGGCGCCCAAACGAACGCGCCAGCCACGCAAGGTGCTGCTCGTCCGCCGGTGTCTCATTCACGATGGTCATGGCCCCTCAACGCCTCTGCCGGAGACCCAACGATACAATTGTCGGCTAGCAGACACTCTAGGAGGCCCTCCGATTCGTAGGAAGGGAACCACGCTGCGGACGACTGCTGTCTTACGTCGTGGGGTGACGGCCGCGGTCGATGACGAAGCGGGCGACGGTGTCGATCACCTGCTCGATCGGCATGTCGGAGGTGTCGAGAATGAGGGCATCATCAGCAGGACGGAGCGGCGAGACCGCCCGGGTTGAGTCGCGTTCGTCGCGGGCGGCGAGGTCGGCGGCGATCCTCGGTATGTCGTCCTCGCTCAGGCCGAGATCGCGCACCCGCCGGATCGCACGGACATCCGGGCGGGCGGTGAGGTAGACCTTGGCAGGACTGTCGGGGAACACGACCGTCCCGATATCGCGGCCCTCCACGACCGCTCCTCCGCCGTCCGGTCGCACCCACCGGCGCTGCAAGGCCACCAGGGCCTCCCGCACGCGGGGAACTGCCGACACCCGGCTCGAGGCGGTACTGACGGCCTCTGTCCGAAGGACGTCGGTCACGTCCGTGCCATTCATGATGACGCGCCCGTCGACCACGTCGACGGTGAGTGTGTCGATGAGCGCCGCCACGGCGGCTTCGTCCCCGATGTCGATTCCTGCTTCGAGGACGGCGAGGGCACCGGCCCGGTACATGCCACCGGTCTCGAGGTGGCCCAGGCCAAAACGGCCGGCGACCGCCTG
The DNA here is from genome assembly GCA_004283105.1 of Acidimicrobiia bacterium. GTDB lineage: Bacteria > Actinomycetota > Acidimicrobiia > Spongiisociales > SHLN01 > SHLN01. Next base: position 37,053 of record SHLN01000001.1, on the reverse strand, counting down.
ACTGACGGTGCTCTTTCCCACCCCACCGGGACCGTCCACGGCGATGATGAGCGGAGTGGTGATCGACTCGAGAGCAGCGAAGAATCCCGGCCACGTCTTGGCGACGCACTCGGGATCTTCGATCTCGACACCGGGAATGCGAAGCCCGGCAACGGCAAAGGACATGGCCATGCGATGGTCGTCGTGGGGGTCGATGGTGGCAGCCCGTAGCTCGCCACCCTCCACCACGAGGAAATCCGGCCCGGTCGCGGCAATGCCACCGAGCTTGCGGAGCTCCATCGCCAGGTCCTCCATGCGATTCGACTCTTTGATCCGCAGATTGGCAATGTCGGTGAGACGGGTCTCGCCCCCGGCGAACAGCGCCGCCACTGCCAGAGCGACGACCGCGTCGGGGGCGTCGTTCATGTTCTCACTGACCGCGGCGAGGGTCTGCGGATGGCCGTTGAGGATTACGTCGTCGCCCTCTCGCCGCACTTCCGCACCCATTCGCTCGAGGATGGGGATGAGTCCGAGGTCGGCCTGGAGTGACCCTTCGGGTAGCGGTCCAACCCGGACAGACCCACCGCACACTGCGGCGGCGACGAGCGGGTAGGCGGCGGCCGATGCGTCACCTTCGATGATGAAGTCGCGGGCTGCGTATCCGCCGGCGGCCACGGTGAGAGTCGTCGGCCCGTCCCAGGCTGCCTCGGCCCCGAATGCCCGCATGACCTCCAGGGTCTGATCGATGTACGGCCGTGAGACGATCGGCTCGCGCAACTCGAGGACCGTATCGCCGTCTGCGCAGGGCGCCACCATGAGCACTGCCGAAGCGAATTGGCTCGAACGGGAGGCATCGAGGATGGCGGCTCCTCCGGTCAGGGCCGGTCCATGCACTCGCACGGGCGGCCGGTCCTCCTCGCCGAGCACTTCGACGGCGGCTCCCAGTTCACCCAGCGCCCGCACGAGGTCTCCGATGGGGCGCTGGCGCATCCGTCGATTTCCGTCCACGACGACGGTGCCGTCGCGAACGGTGCAGGCGGCGGTGAGGAACCGGGCGGTGGTCCCGGATCCGCGTACGTCGATCTCCGTATCGCCCGCACCGAGCGACCCGTCCGAACCCGCCACGATGAGGTCGTAGCCGTCCCATGACACGGCTACGCCGAGCCGGGAGAGGCTGTCGATCATCGCCTCGGTGTCATCGGAGCGAAGTGCCCCGACCAGACGGCTCTCACCGGAGGCGAGCGCGGCTACCAGCAGGGCTCGATTCGTGATGCTCTTGGAGCCCGGGAGGCGGACGGTGCCGGCCACCGGGCCGCTCGGGGATATCCGCTTCATGTCTCCGTGGCGGCAGCGTAGAGGGAGCGTACCTCTGCCAGGCTCAGGTCTCGCCACTCACCCGGCTTGAGCCGCCGATCTGTGATGGGCCCGATGGCCTCCCGTACGAGACGACGCACCGGGTGACCGACCGCGTCGAACATGCGACGGACTTCCCGCTTGCGGCCCTCGGTCATGACGACTTCCACGAGGGAGCGGGTGCGGCCAGCCTCGACAACCCGGGCGCCGACGGCACGGGCCGAACCGTCGTCCAGTTCCACCCCGGCGGTCAGCCGGGACAACGCTTTGGAACCCATCGATCCATCGATCTGAACCAGATAGGTCTTCTCGATGCCGTAGCGGGGATGGGTGACCCGCTCGGTAAGAGCACCGTCGTTGGTGAGCAGCAGCAGACCCTCGCTGTCGGCATCGAGCCTGCCAACCGGGTACACCCTCGTCGTGGCAGGAACGAGGTCGATCACCGTCGGGCGCCCCTGTGGATCATCGGTGGTGCTGACAACACCGACCGGCTTGTACAGCAGGTAGTGGACGAGGTCGGGCTTGATCGGCAGTGGCACCCCATCGACCTCAACCCAGGCCGTGTCGGGATCCACTTTCTGGCCGAGGTGGGCGGGAGTCCCGTCGACGGTGACCCGGCCCTGGCGGATGAGATCCTCGGCCGAGCGGCGCGAGGCGATCCCCGAATGGGCGATGAGCTTCTGGAGGCGCTCTACGAGTCTTCCTCATCGCGCAGGTCGATGGCCGTGTCCGGGCGAAACGGCCGCTCGAGGGCTTCGACGACCTGCGGTGGGGGCACATGATCGGCCAGCGGCGGCAACTCATCGAGCCCATTCACGCCGAGTTTCTCCACGAACGTCTCGGTGGTCCCGTACAGGATCGGACTACCGGGACCGGGTGCCGTGCCGATTTCGGAAACGAGCCCGAGCCGCTCGAGGGTGTGCAGCGACCGCTCCGAGTCGACGCCCCGGATCTCACTCACCTGGCCGCGAGTGACCGGCTGACGATAGGCGACAACCGACAGCGTCTCGAGCGCCGCCTGGGAGAGCCGTGTGGCGGCCGGGCTGGCGGCGAACTGCTCCAGATACGGGCGGGCCTGGGGATGACTGAAGAGACGCCAGCCTCCGCCGACCTCCTTGAGGACGATGCCGGCTTCCCGGGCCTCGTAGTCGGCGGCCATGGCAGCCAGCTCGGCTTCGACCTCGGCGCGGGGCCGCTCGGTCACTTCTGCCAGCTCGGAGGCCGGGACGGGCCGCTCGGCAACGAACAGAATCGCTTCGAGAATTGAGCGGTTGTTCATGTCAGGTCCATTCGCTTTCGAGACCGTCGACCGCTTCGGCCTCGGGTCTGGTTCGGATCTTGATCGGGGCATCGCGGTGCTGCTGGCTGACCTCGATCATGCCCCAGCGAGCCAGCTCCAGCATGGCAAGGAAGTAGGCGGCAACTTCGACCGTACGGGTGAGGTGGTCGGTCAAGTCGTCGAACTCGCCCTCCATCTCGGCCTGAAGGCGGACCCTGAGGTCCTTGATGGCCGCCGGAACCGACGGCAGGTCGAGGTCGAGGTGGTCGAGATCAGGTTCTCCCGTCCGGCTGAGCACCCGACCCGCCAACCGGGCAAACGCTTCGGGACCCATCCCCAGCTTGATCTCCGGATCGGGGACTCGAACGTCGATGTCGATCCCGGCCGTGCGCGGCATGAACCGGGCCTGGCCGGCGAGCCGGTGGGCAAGCACGGCGGCCACGTCCTTGAACGTGGCGCACGCCAGCAGTCGGGCGAGCAGGCGGTCCCGTTCTTCGAATAGGGCGAGCTCCTCGTCGAGATCGACATCCGGGTCGTCGGGCAGCAGGAACCGGGCTTTCAGCTGGATGAGCGTTGACGCAATGAGCAAGAACTCGCTCGTGACCTCCATGTCCAGCTCTCGCATCTCGTCGAGGTAGGCAAGGTACTCGGTCACGAGCCCGGTCAGGCTCAGGTGGGTGATGTCGACCTGGTGGCGGGTGATGAGCTGGAGCAGCAGGTCGAGCGGTCCTTCGAAGACCGCTGTTTTCACCTCATAGCTCATGACTACTCCGCATCAGCCGACATCGTATTGGGCCTCGTCGGCGAGCCGATGCTTTTCGCCGTCGGCTTCCTTGAGGAGGGCCCATGTGCCGGCCGGGATGAAGTCCGGCCGGCTCCCATCCTGGTGCCGGGCGTACCCGACGATGAGCTCATCGGCTCCGGTCAGGTCCTCGGCGCCGAGGCGGGCGTGGTCCAGATAGACCCGAAGGCGGCCGGGCGCCGGGAGGCGCAGCAGGGCCAGGGTGGTGGCAGCCACCCGGCCGAAGAACCCGAGGCGGGCGTGTCGCTTGCCGACATCGTGGAGCAGGGCGGCCCTGGCAATGTTGCGAGCGCCGGGCCGGCGGGCCAGCACGAGGTGGGCGGCGTCGATGGCGTGGCGTTGATCCATGACCGGCTGCTCCCAGAACAGCCCTGCCAGACGTTCATCGAGCAGGCCGGCCACTTCGGCTTCCTCGCGCGGTGACAGCGGCCGGGGTCGGATCGAGCCACGAGCCCGGCGCATGAGATGGAGCGCATGGGCGGGGGTACGGGGGTGGTCGCTCACTAGAGCGCCACGTTGAACAACAGCCATTCAACCCAATCGACCATGAAGTCCAGCGAGCCCTCCAGGAAGAACAGCAAGGCGAACAGGATGATGAACCCGAATTGCTCGAACTGCCGGTATAGCTCCCGGCCGCGCTCGGGGAGCACGAGCGGCAGGAGCCGACTCCCGTCCAGGGGCGGGATGGGGAGCATGTTGAACACCGCCAGGAACAGGTTGATGATGATGAAATCGCCGACGAGCTCTTCCGGTATCCCGCTCAACGACGGGAAGACGAGTCGACCGAGAATCGTTGCCAGGATCACGTTCGAAAGAGGTCCGGCCACAGCCGTTATCGCCATGTGAGCAGTCGGATTGACAAACCGGGCCGGATTGACCGGGACCGGCTTGGCCCAGCCGAACAGGGGCCCGTTTGCCAGTGCCAGCATGGCCGGCAGCAGCACCGACCCGAAGGGATCGATGTGCTTGATGGGATTGAAGGTCAACCGGCCTGCGTCGCGCGCAGTCGGATCACCGAGCCGATAGGCAACCAGGCCGTGTGACACCTCGTGCACCATGATCGATGGGATCAGGATGAGAATGACGAGGGCAGCCTCGATGAACGAGTTGTCGGTGAACGAGAAGCCCAAGAACGCTGCCCGCCCGGGCTAGGCGGAGCGGCGGGTTTTGCAGTCCACGCAATAGAGAGAGAAGGGACGAGCCTCCATGCGGGCCGCACCGATCTCCTTGCCACAGGAGTGACAGGTTCCGTAGGTGCCGTCGTCGAGCTTGGTGACCGCTTCGTCGACGTCGTCGAGCTGATGCTTGAGCGTCTCGACAATACCGATGACCTCGGTGCGTTCCGACGTCACCGCTGCGGCATCGGCGAACCCTTCCCCGAAGTCGAGATCAGGACGCAGGTCGCCATTCTCGTCCGAACCGAGCTCGGCGAGCTGATGAACGAGCTTGTCCCGCTCTTCGCGGAGAACCTTGCGTGCGTTATCAAAGTCGATTGTCATGGCGCTTTCCCATCATCTGCTGCGTGGATGAGACGTGACGTACACCTCGAATAAGTGCTGTGGGGTTACCCGGGTGTACACCTGTGTAGTAGTGATTGTAGCGTGACCCAGCAGTTGTTGGACGGACCTCAGGTCGGCGCCCCGCTCGACCATGTGGGTGGCCGCCGAGTGTCGGAGGACGTGCGGAGACACGCGATCGGCCGGGATTCCGGCCCGGGCGGCCTGCTTGCGAACGATGCCCCACAGTCCCTGGCGGGTGAGCCGTCCACCCCGGGCGTTCAGGAAGAGCGCCCCGGGATCGCGACCGGAGAGACGAATCCCCAGCCGGTCGGGCAGGTACGCCTCGATGGCCCGGACGGCGAAACCACCGAGGGGCACGAGGCGTTGTTTGTTGCCCTTTCCCGTGACGATGGCGGTTCCGGCCTCGAGATCGATGTCCTCCTGGTCGAGACCCACCACCTCGGACACCCGGGCCCCGGTTGCGTACAGGAATTCTAGGATGGCACGATCGCGCCGGCCGGCGGGGGTCGCCGTGTCCGGAGTGTCCAGCAATGCCATCACCTCATCGAGCGTCAACGCCTTCGGGAGTGGCTGCGACCGCTTGGCGGTCTCCATGAGGACGGTGGGATCATCTTCGGCAAGGCCTTCTGTCACCCGGAACCGGTGGAGGCCTCGCACCGCCGCCGTCTTGCGGGCGACCGAACTGGCCGCCAGGCCCCGATCGTGCAGGGATTTCACGAACCCCGATACACGCGCTGCGTTGGTGGTCCGGCCCTCGAGGAAGGCGAGATACTGGGCGAGATCTCGCCGGTAGGCGGCAACGGTGTGACGGGACAGCCCGCGTTCACTCGTCAGCGAAGCGAGATACTCCTCTACATCCTGTTCGAGGATGGCCATCCTTAGAACCCGAGCACCTCGGACACCGTGCCGTATTCGAGATCCAGGCTCTCGGCAACGGCCGGGTGGACCACCACGCCGGCGGCCACATTGATGCCGGAGCGCATGGCTCCATTCATCTGAACCGCCCCTTCGAGGCCGTGGTCGGCCAGTTGGAGAACGTAGGGAAGGGTCGCGTTCGTGAGGCCATAGGTTGAGGTCTGGGGAACGGCTCCGGGTATGTTCGTGACCGCGTAATGGACCACACCGTGCATCTCGTACACCGGATCGGCGTGCGAGGTGGGGCGGCTCGTTTCGAAACACCCTCCCTGGTCGATCGAAATATCGACGACGACCGAGCCAGGCCGCATACTGCGAATCATGTCTTCGGTCACCAGTTTGGGCGCCGAGGCTCCCGGGATGAGGGCCGCGCCCACCACGAGATCGGCGTCGACCACCTGTTCCTCGAGGGTCAATCGGTTGGAGGAGAGCGTCATGATGTGGCCGAGGTAGAGGGAGTCGAGTTGTCGCAGCTTGTCGGCGTCGCGGTCGAGTGCCACGACCCGGGCCTGCATGCCCATCGCGATGACCGCCGCGTTGGTACCGGCCATCCCGGCTCCAACCACCACCACTTTGGCCGGCATCACACCCGGGATGCCTCCCAGCAGGATGCCGCGACCACCTTCAGCCTTCTCGAGGAAGTAGGCGCCGACCTGGGTCGCCATCCGGCCGGCGATCTCCGACATCGGCGCCAGCAGCGGGAGAGAGTGATCCGGCAGCTCGACGGTTTCGTAGGCAATCCCGGTCGCTCCCGAATCGCGCAGGCTCACCGTGAGTTCCTTGTCGGCGGCCAGGTGGAGAAATGTGAACAGGAGCTGACCCGGCGAAAGCATGGCCACCTCGGACGGTTGCGGCTCCTTCACTTTGACGATCATCTCGGCCGTGCCGAACACATCCTCGGCGGAGGGAACGATCTGCGCCCCCTGGACGGTGTAGTCGTCATCGTGGTGGCCGCTTCCCTCACCGGCCCCCGACTCCAACAACACCCGGTGACCGTGCTCAACGAGTTCGCGGGCGGCGGCCGGCGTCAGCGCAACCCGGTACTCATGGGTCTTGATCTCCGTGGGAACCCCGACAATCATGCCAACCTCCGACTCAAAGCGTACAGAGCGATGATGGTCTTGGCGTCCTTGATCTCCCCCGCCGCCACCAGCCCGAGCGCCTCGGGAAGGGCCAGTTCGACGACCTCGGCGGCCGTTTCCTCCGGTCCCTGCGGATCGGCCGGGACGGCCGTGAGATCCTCGGCCAGGTACAGCCACGACTCCTCATCGCTGTAGCCGGGCGTGTTGTAAAACCGATGGAGCAGGGTGAGCCTCCCCGGCTCGAAGCCGGCTTCCTCGATGCATTCCCGACGGGCGGTGTCGGCCGGGTCTTCCCCGGCGACGTCCCGCTTCCCGGCCGGTGACTCATAAATGACCGCCTCGACTGCGGCCCGGAACTGACGGAGGAGGATGACCGTGGATCCGGTAAACGGGAGCACCACAACCGAACCGTCGTGGGCGTGCACGACTTCCCGAACCATCGACCCACCGTCGGGTGTGTCGTAGTCGTACCTGCCGACGGTCACCCCGGAACCACGGTGAACGATTCCTCCACCGCGCCGGCGAAACCCGGCCATCAATTCGACTCTGAGACCTTCTCGGTCACGGGCACTCCCGTCGGAGCAGCGGCTCGCCGATGTGCCAGGGCGGCTTCCATGAATCCGACAAACAGCGGATGGGGGTCGGTGGGACGGGACTTCAGCTCGGGATGGAACTGGGAGGCAACAAAGAATGGGTGGCCGGGGAGCTCAACGATCTCAACGAGCAAGTCGTCCGGCGAGGTACCCGAAAGCGAGAAGCCGGCGGCTTCCAGATCGGCCCGATAGCGGTTGTTCACCTCGTAGCGATGACGGTGACGCTCGTAGACGAGCTCCTCGCCGTAGAGACGGCGTACGAGGGAGCCTTCGGCCAGCTTGGCCGCGTAGAGGCCGAGCCGCATGGTGCCGCCCTTGTCCTCGACATCTTGCTGGCTATCCATCAGGTCGATGACCGGGTGGGCCGTGGTCGGCGCGAACTCGGAGCTGTGAGCGCCGGAGAGACCGAGCACCGAACGGGAGTATTCGATGACGGCGCATTGCAGGCCGAGACACAAGCCGAGGAACGGAATTCCTTGTTCACGGGCGTGGCGAACGGCTTCGATCTTCCCTTCGACGCCACGCACCCCGAATCCGCCCGGGACGAGAATGCCATCCACTCCGTCCAGATATGTTTGTGCCAGCAGGCCATCCATATCGTCGCTCGGAATCCACCGCAGGTCGAGGGAGACGCCGTTGGCGGCCGACCCGTGCTTGAGCGCCTCAACCACCGACAGGTAGGCGTCGGGGAGCTCGACGTACTTGCCGACGAGCCCGATCGTGACCGGCTCGGTGGCGTTCTCGACGCGCCCCAACATGGCGATCCAATCGGAGAGGTCGGCTTCGGCGGTCTCCAGCTGGAGGTGATCGCAGATGACGTCGTCGAGCCCGGCCGCCTGCATCATGAGCGGCACCTGATAGATGTCGGGAGCGTCGGCGGCACTGATCACCGCTACCGGGTCGACGTCGCAGAAGAGGCTGATCTTGCGACGCACCGAGTCATCGATCGGCCGATCCGAACGCACGACGATCGTGTCCGGTTGGATGCCGTGGCTGCGCAACTCAGCGACCGAGTGCTGGGTCGGCTTCGTCTTCAGCTCATCGGATGGCGCCAGGTAGGGCACGAGCGTCACGTGGATATAGGCGACGTTGGACGGACCGACGTCTTTGCGGAACTGCCGGATGGCCTCCAGGAACGGGAGGATCTCGATGTCACCGACGGTGCCGCCGATCTCGGTGATCACGACATCGACGCCGGGAGTGTCGCCGAGGCGCCGGATCCGTGCCTTGATCTCATTCGTGATGTGAGGAATCACCTGCACGGTGGCTCCGAGGTAGTCGCCCCGCCGTTCCTTCTGAATGACCGACAGATACACAGAGCCGGTGGTCACGTTTGAGTCTCGCCGCAGGTTCTCGCCGGTGAACCGCTCATAGTGGCCGAGGTCGAGATCGGTCTCTCCGCCGTCGTCTGTGACGAACACCTCACCGTGCTCAAACGGGTTCATCGTTCCCGGGTCGACGTTCAGGTACGGGTCGAGCTTCTGGTTGACGACATGCATGCCGCGGGCCTTGAGGAGTCGCCCAAGGGACGCAGCGGTGATGCCTTTTCCGAGGCTCGAGGTGACCCCGCCGGTTACGAAGACGTATTTCGTCAAGACGCTCCTTGGACTCCGAGACTGTAGCACTGCCTCCGTCGTGGCCTGGTTTCACGCGCGGACGGCGCGATCGACCGGGTCACCGACCACCGAGAGCGAGCAACTCGAGGGCATGGTCTTGGCCGCGTTCGCTCTCCGGAAGTCCCGACAACATGCGGGTGATCTCGGCGACCCGCTCGTCCCCGACAACCGGACGCACCCGGGCGGTGGCTCCTTCCCGGTCGACGACGAGATGGGTGGTTGCGAAGGCGGCCACCTGCGGGAGGTGGGTCACACACAGCACCTGTCGCCCGTCCGCCAATCCGTTGAGCTTCTCTCCCATAGCAAGGGCGGTGGCGCCCCCGATGCCGGCATCGATCTCGTCGAAAGCGATGACGGCTGCTTCCCCCACGCCGCCGGCCAGACGGAGCGAGAGGACGAGCCTGCTCAACTCTCCGCCCGAGGCAACCCGGCTGGCCGGAGCCGGAGTGATGGACTCGTCGGATGAGAACAGCAGCTCAATGGCATCGATCCCTGAAGCGGTCGGTTCGGCCGGCGATACCGCCAGTTCCACCACCGGAGCGCTGAAGCCGAGCTGACGAAGGTGGTCGACGGCCGACTCCGAGATCTCCTTGGCGGCCCGGAGCCGGCCTGCTCGCAGGCGCTCGCCGGCCGCTGCGACGGATTCCCGAGCGTCCGTCAACTCTGATTCGAGGTGGTCGGCCCGCGCCAGCAGGCCACCTATCTGTTCGACCCGGGCCGCGGCCCGGTCACCGAAGGCGAGCACTTCGGTGAGGTCGCTGCCGTACTTGCGCTTCAGATCGTTGAGGACCGCGATCCTCGCCTCGAGCTCCTCGAGCTCGCCCGGATCATGGTTGAGAGCATCGACGGCACCGCGCAGTGCCGTCCTGAGCTCCACGACGAGCGCTTGCATGTCGGCGGCCTGCTCCAGCAGCTGTTCGAGACTCGGGTCGAGCGAAGCGGCCCGACGGATTCGACCGGCGGCATCATCGACTCCCTCAGCCTGGTCGAGCGAGTCGTAGGCGGCGGCCAGTTCGGTTGTCAGCTCTTCCGCATGGCGAAGCCGGGTCGCCCGGGTGGCGAGTGCTCCCTCTTCGCCCGACTCGAACCCGGCGGCGGCGATCTCCTGTGCCTGGTGGGCAACGAGGTCCAGCTCCCGCTCCAGGGCGCGTCGATCCCCGCCCAGCGCCGCCTGGGCCGCCTCAACGTCCTTGAGGCCACTCCAGGCAGAGTGGTAGGCGCGCCGGGCGTCCTGCCCTTCGGCGTCGAGCGTGGCATCCAGCAGCACCCGCACCGAACCGGGTCGGGTGATGAGGAGATGGTCGTGCTGGCCGACCACCTCCACCGCGCCCTCCATTCGTGCCGTCAGCTCCTTGACCGGAACCATGTCGCCATCGATATAGGCCCGGCTCCGTCCGCTGGGAGTCAGCCGACGGGCCACCACCATCTCGTCATCGGGCCCGGTCACAAAACGCCCCTCGACCCTGGCTTCGTCGGCGTGCGGGCCGATGGCCTCCGTCCGGGCTGGACCTCCCAAGAGAAGTCGAAGCGCGCCGAGCAGCATGGTCTTGCCCGCACCGGTCTCACCGGTCACAACCACGAGACCCGGCCCGGGTTCGATGGTGGCATCCTCAATGATCCCGAGGTTGCTGACTCGCAGCTCGTCAATCACCGTCGAGGCCGAGCTTGTGTTGCAGCGTGTGGGGGAACCGCTTGCCCCCCATGGTGGCAAACCGGGCGTCCATATCACCCGCCGTGACGCGGACTGCCTGGCCGGGTGAGAGCTCGCCGAGGTCGTACGCGTCGACCTCAACGCCCACCGGCCGGTCCGAGCCGGCCACGAGCGAGAGGACACGGTCGGGCTCGAACACGAGAGTCCGGCTGAACAACGAATGGGGAGCAACGGCGGTCACGAACATGGCTCGCAAGCCCGGATCGACGGCCGGTCCACCGGCCGAGAAGCTATAGGCCGTCGAGCCGGTGGCGGTTGCCACGACGATGCCGTCGGCCCGATAGGTCCGGAACGGGACGCCGTCGACGCTGATGGCCAGCGAGGCGAGCCGGTTGACCATCCGCTTCGAGATCACGATGTCGTTGAGCCCGTGCACGGTTGGCCCGTCTTCGATCTCGGCCTTCAACGTCATGCGTTGCTCGATGTCCCACTGCCGGGCTTCGATTCGATTGAGGGTCTCTTCGATGTTCGACTCCTCGATCTCGGCGAGGAACCCCACCTTGCCGAGGTTGACCCCGAGCACGGGAATGCCAAGCGGGAGTGCCTCCTTGACTGCCTCGAGCACCGTTCCGTCGCCTCCGATGGAGAGGACGAGTTCGGCGTCATCCAGGTCTGCGGTGACCACCCCGGGGAGGTTGGCGGCCTCGTCGTCCGCCGCCACCACCCGGATGCCCCGGGCGGCGGCTCCGGCAACCACCTCTTCGGCGACCTCGCGGGCGCGTACCCGGTCTGGATGAAGAACGAGACCGATGTTCATGGAGCGTTTCCCTCCGGGAGGTCGGCAAGGACTTGTTCGAGGGCGGTCTCCGGCATGTCGGCCGGTCCCCGCCGAACCCACAATAGGAACTCGACGTTGCCGGCCGAAGCTCCCCGCAGCGGGCTCGCCCGCAGCCCGCACGCCCCCAGGCCATGCGAGGCGGCGGCGTCCACAATCCGGTGGACGGCCTGCTCCCACAGGGCCGGATCGGTGACGATGCCACCGCGGCTCACCTGGCCCTTTCCCACCTCGAATTGCGGCTTGACGAGCATGACGATGTCGGCGTCGTCGGCGGCGAGGGCGGCGATGGCGGGCATGACGAGCTCGAGAGAGATGAACGACAGGTCGGCCACGATCACGGGGAACGGACCGCCCAGGCTTGCCGGATCGGCGGTTCGGACGTTGGTTCGCTCGCGAACGACGACCCGGGAGTCGGTTCGGAGCCGGTAGTCGAGCTGGTTGTAGCCGACGTCGACGGCGGTCACCTCTGTGGCGCCCTGCTGCAGCAAGCAGTCGGTGAAGCCGCCGGTCGAGGCACCGAGGTCGATAGCCCGCTTGCCGCCCACATCTATCTGGAACTCGTCCAGCGCATGGGCGAGCTTCTCGCCTCCCCGGCTCACAAACCGAGCGCCGTCACCGATGATGTCGATCGAGGCGCCGGCCGCAACCATGGTGGCCGGCTTGGGTGAGACCACTCCCCCGACTCGCACCCGGCCTTCATTGATGAGGTGACGGGCGGCCGAGCGGGTGGAGGCCAGCCGCCGCCGCACGAGCTCGGCGTCGAGGCGATTGCGGCTCAGCGAGCACCATCCTCGGCATCGGCGGCGGGCTCGCTATCGGGCGGTGAATCCGTCGCCGCGGCGCCGTCCAGCTGATCGGCCAGCGCGGCCGTCAACTCGTCGGCCACGTCCGGGGCGTTGGCCGGGTCGCTCGCCTCGAGTTCGGTGAGAAGTTCTTCGATGCGCGTAGTATCCATGTCGCCCATTATCGCCGCCCCCAGTGACAGGAACGGCCTTTGTTTCCGATCCGTGATATCAACCCGACGGTCATCCGCCCGGTCGTCACGCTGGCGCTCATTGCCATCAACGTTTTCGTGTTCTTCGGCCTCCAGCCGCAGGACTCACCGGCCGAAGCCGATCGGTTCGCCTACGAGTACGCGGCGATTCCGTGCGAAATCCGTTCCGGCGATCCACTCGAGGTGCGCGAGATCGAGACCGGCGTCTGTTCGGCCGCCAGCTCGACTCCGGAAGTGTTCCCGGAGAAGATCGTGCTCCTCAGCGTGCTGTCCTCGATGTTCCTGCACGGGGACCTCCTCCACCTCGCCTTCAACATGTGGTCACTGTGGATCTTCGGCAACAACATCGAGGAGGCGTTCGGGCGCGCCGGCTACATCGGCGTCTACCTGGCGGGCGGCATCCTCGCCACCCTCGGCTACGCCGCGTTCAACCTCGACTCGACTATCCCGCTCGTCGGTGCCTCGGGAGCCATTGCGGCGGTGATGGGGGCCTATCTCGTGCTGTTCCCCACTCACCGGATACTCACGCTCGTGTTCTTCTTCTTCGTGGCGGTGCCGGCCGTCGTCTTCATCGGGATCTGGTTCATCGGCCAGTTCAGCATCGATCCCGCCTCGAACGTCGCCTGGGAAGCCCATGTGGCGGGATTCGCGTTCGGGGTGGTCATTGCCCTGCTGCTGCGGCCCACCCTCCTGCGCCGCCTCGAGGCCCATCGCACACCCAGGTGGGCCAGCTTCCCCTGAGCGGATTCCATCAATCCAACGGGACATCGAAGAAGGCTCGACTGAGCGTTCCTTCGATCGACGGCACGTCCGCGTAGAAGCACTCGATCATGATCCTGTTTCCCCGTTCGAGAGACACACCGAGGCCTGAGCCGCTCTGGTCAAAGGGGTCGGCAAACGCTATGCCGGTGGGTTGAATCCCGTCGTAATCACCGTCCTCCACGTCGGCTGCGGTGGTCCCGGCCGGGACCACCCAGAGCTTGATTCCCACCTCACGATCGGACTCGTTGATGATTCCAACATTGGGCCGTCTCTTGATGTCGCTCTGTCCGTCGTGGGTGCACGAGCCGGCTGAGACGGCGAACGTGACGTCGTTGCCGGGGTCCGAGCAGCCCCCCACGCAGGCGGCCATAACGACCACCAGCAGGACAATTGCCTGAGATCGTCTCAATCGGAACATGGTCGCTCCTTCCGATCCTCTGCTTCGACCGTACCGCCGGCAAGCAGGGAGCGATAGCGGCCAAAGTCCCATCCTGGACGGCTCTGCGGGAGGGGTACGGGGAGGGTGGTTCCCACCAACGGCGCGGCGACGAGACATCAAGGATCAAATGCTGCAACGAAGCAGACGAACCGCCGACCTATGCCACCACCAGAGAAGATGGACGGGCACCGACACCTTGCCTGAAGGTGCCCGCAGCCTTCGATCACCTTTCCATGAGAGAAACGGGGCCCAAAACGGGCCCTTCCACCAATCGCCGGATGGCGCTGCTTGAGGTGATGGCGCTTCGACGCTTCTCCAGTAAGCGTTCCCGACGCCATTCTCTTGCCGGGAACGACCCTCCCCGAATCAACTCGAAAAGTTGCCACCCTCCCACTCCGCTTCGCTCCACGGGGGAGACAGGACCGGGTCTTATTTCTGCACCGCCTGGAAGCCCACCGGATCCTCAGCCTGGTGTTCTTCGGGAAAACGGGCCGGACTCCCCTATCGGCCCCGAGAACCAGGTGATACGTATAAAGCTGACGCCCCACAAACGTGGGACGGGGAAGAAGGGGGAATTGAATGCGTCGACTCAACACGTTATGCATCGTCGTCGGCCTGGTCCTGGCGAGCGCGGCACCGGCCGGAGCTGCTCCCATCAAAGCCGAACCGATCGAGGTCGTCGAGTGCATGGTGCCGGGGGACTTCGCGGAAGCGAAGATCTGGTTCAGCGGCCAGGACGACAAGATCATGCACATCCGGGGACTGGTGAACACGGCCACCGAGTTCCTATTCAATGATTCTCTCGGCTGGGTTCCCATGGGAACCAACGAGATCGGGGTCAACTACAACGGTGCCTGGGTCGCCGTGCCGGATTTCGGTCCGGCGCCAACCGTGGGCACCTACTGGGGGACGTTCGATCTCGAGCTGGACGACATCGGTGAGTTCACCGGGACCTGGAGCTGGGGCAAGGGCGCCGTCGATGGCCGCGGTTCCGGTTCGGGCGACGGACAACTCATCAAAGTCGATCTCCTGGGTGAGGACCCGGGATGGCAGTCGGGCTATCCACCCGGGTGTGGATTCGTTGAGTACACCGTCAAGACCAAGTAACAGCGAACGCAATGGGGTTCGTCATTCGGTGCCGGTTGGCAAAGGCCGACCGGCACCGAATTGCCCTCCCATCCCCGGAGTTGCGCTGAGAAGCGGGTCTACCGCTTAGCCGCTGTCGAGACAACAATCGTCTGCCCTTCGGTTCCCGCCGGGGGTGTGCCGTTCACGACGAGATCGGCCCGATCCCACGGCCGGTGATCCTCGAGGAAGGGCTCTTCGGCGGCCATCCACTCGTCCCAGAAGCGGGTGGCCTCCTCGTCGCCGCCGTCCCGGGCGATCCCCCGCTCTCTGGCTATCGCATCGTCGGATTGCACCCACAGAACCGCATCGACATAGGGAACCAGTTCCCGTCGGGCTGCTCCGACGCCCTCGACGATGAGCCATTGCAGCGGGGCAGGCACCGATATCGACCCTTCCCTGTCCCGCTCCTGCCAGGCGTCGGGGCGGTAGTCGACGGCTTCACCACGACCGACCGGGCGGAGCACATGCTCGATCAGCAGGTCGGTCCAATCGAAGAAGGAGTGGTGCCAGGAGATGTCGTCGGTATGGACGACCGCGCAGGCGTCGATGGCGGCGGCGAGTCGCTCAGCCACCGTTGTCTTTCCGCCTCCGCTCCGGCCATCCACGGCCAGCACTCGAACGGCACCGTCGGTCAGCGCGGCAAGGTCGGATACCCGGGCCATCACCTCAGCGGGCCTCATCGGCAACCACGGTCCGAATCGGGGCTCGTCGGTGCCGCTCACACCCAATCCAGCAGCACCTTGCCGGCATTGCCGCCCCGCACCGTCTCGAAGGCGTCCTCGAACTGCTCGGCGCCAAATCGGTGGGTAATCACCGGCGTGATGTCGAGGCCGCTGTGGAGCATGGAGGTCATCTTGTACCACGTCTCGAACATGCGGCGACCGTAGATGCCCTTCAGCGTCAGGCCCTTGAAGATGACCTGGTTCCAATCGATCTCGAACGGACCGGATGGAATCCCGAGCAAAGCGATGTGGGCTCCGTGGTTGATCGTTCGGAGGATGTCAGCCAGTGCGGAGGGCGCTCCCGACATCTCGAGACCCACATCGAACGCCTCGACCATGCCGAGATCGTGCTCGATGATCTCGAGCGGCGTGTCTCCTACGTGCACGGCCCGGTCGGCTCCCATCCTGCCGGCCAGTTCGAGGCGGTAGTCATTGACGTCGGTCACAACGATGTAGCGGGCTCCAACGTGGCGAGCGATGGCGGTCGCCATGAGCCCGATGGGCCCGGCGCCGGTAATCAAGACATCCTCACCGACGAGGTCGAAACTGAGGGCGGTATGAGTTGCGTTGCCGAGCGGGTCGAGGATGGAGCCGAGGTCATCGCTCAGGTCGTCCGGGAGCGGGAACACGTTGACGGCCGGGACCGCCACCTGATCGGCGAATGCACCCGCCCGGTTCACGCCGATGCCTTCGGCGTTTCGGCAGTAGTGGCGCCGGCCGGCCCGGCAATTGCGGCAATGACCGCACGTGACGTGCCCCTCGGCCGAGACGCGATCTCCCACCGCCAACCCCGTCACCTCATCACCGATCGAAGAGATGACTCCGGCGAACTCGTGACCGACCGCCATTCCGATTGAGATCGTCCCACGGGCCCATTCGTCCCAATCGAAGATGTGGAGGTCGGTGCCACAGATCGAGGCTCTCACGACGTCGATGACCACCTCGTTCGGCCCCGCGACCGGCGCCGGGATCTCCTCCAGAGACAGCCCCGGCCGGTCGCCGGACTTGATGAGTGCCCGCATCAGGCGATCACCCCCAGCGAGCGGCCCACCGTGGCGAAGGCATCAACGGCCCGATCGATGTCGGCATCGGTGTGAGCGGCCGACATCTGGGTTCGGATGCGGGCTTCGCCCTTCGGGACGACCGGGAATGAGAATCCGACCACATACACGCCTTCTCCGAGGAGCAGGTCGGCCATTTCTCCGGCCAGCCGGGCATCGCCCAGCATGACCGGGATGATGGGGTGACCCGCGCCGGCCAGCGTGAAGCCCAGGTCCGTCATCGACGAGCGGAATCGTTCGCTGTTGCGTTCCAGCGTCAGCCGGAGTTCGTCACTGCCGCGCAAGAGATCGAGGGCGGTGCGGGACGTCGCGGCAATGACGGGCGCCAGGCTGTTGGAGAACAGGTAGGGGCGAGACCGCTGGCGAAGCCAGGCCACGATCTCTGCCGAGGCGGCGGTGTAGCCGCCCGAGGCGCCGCCGAGCGCCTTGCCGAGCGTACCGGTGCGGATGTCGATCCGGTCGTCCACACCGAGCGCCTCTGGGGTGCCACGTCCGCCGGCGCCGACGAACCCGACCGCGTGGGAGTCGTCCACCATCACCATGGCGTCGTATTCGTCGGCGAGATCACAGATGGCGGGCAGGTTGGCGAGGATTCCATCCATCGAGAACACCCCATCGGTGGCGATGAGGCGATAGCGGGCATCCCGGGCTGCCTTCAGCTGGACCTCGAGGTCGGCCATGTCGTTGTTGGCATACCGGTATCGCTGCGCCTTGCAGAGCCGGACCCCGTCGATGATCGATGCGTGATTGAGCGAGTCGCTGATGATGGCGTCCTGCTCGTCGAGCAGGGTCTCGAACAGCCCGGTGTTGGCGTCGAAGCACGAGCCGTAGAGGATCGAGTCCTCGGTCCCGAGGAAGTCGGCGATCTCGGCCTCGAGAGCGGCGTGGACCGTTTGGGTCCCGCAAATGAAGCGCACCGACGCCATGCCGTACCCGTGGACGGGAAGGGCTGCCTCGGCAGCTTCGACGAGGGCCGGGTGATTGGCGAGACCAAGGTAGTTGTTGGCGCAGAAGTTGAGGACCTGCGAGCCGTCCGCGAGCGTGATAGTGGCATTCTGGGGAGACGCGATGTGACGCTCTTCCTTGAACAGCCCGTCCTCCTTCAACCCGGCCAGCCGGGCGGTGAGGTCGGCGCGGAAACGAGAAGACATTAGGGACAGGCTATCGGGAGGTCTGGCGGGAACGCGGCTCTGAGGAGCCGCGCTGCCCGCGGCCCGCCGCCCGCTACCCGCCGGAATCCCGAAGATCCAGCCACCTATCGCTTCGGGAGTTCGCGGAGTCTGGCGGTGCTGACGAAAGAGTCAGAGCCCGAGCAGCTCGGGAACCCCGGCGATTGAGGCGACTACGTGATCGGGTTTCGGGTCGGCGCCGTCCGGCGAGCTCGTAACGCCGCTCAGGACGAGGATGGTCTCCCAACCTTCGGCGGCGCCGAGGGCGATATCGGTCTCGACCCGGTCACCGATGACGGCCACGCGGCGCCCGGCGAGGCGCTCCTCCAGCAGGCTTCGCATGGGCGCATGGGGCTTGCCGGCCACTTCGGGGGCTACCCCGGTGGCGGCTTGGACCGCGGCGACGAGTGCCCCCGCTCCCGGCCACAGCCCTTCCGGGGTCGGGTACGTCACGTCGGTGTTGGTCGCCACGAAGCGGGCCCCCCGTTCCACCGCCATGACGGCCCGGGTGAGCGATTCGTAGGTGAGGGAGAGATCGAGCCCGGCCACCACCGCCCGGGCGTCCTGCCAGTCGGCCACGACAGGCACGCTCTCGTGTTCGAGCGGCCCCCGCGCCCCGGCGGCTCCGAACAGCAGGGTGGGAGGCGCATCGGCGGCCAGCAAGTGGGCGGCGGCCTGGGCCGATGTGACGACATCTTGCTCATGAGCCTCGAATCCGGTCAGCCGGGTGATCTTGGCGGCGGCCTCGGCCGGCGTCTTGGTCGAGTTGTTGGTAACGAACACGATCTCAATGCCGACTCCACGCAGGGCGGCCAGCGCCTCTCCGGCCCCCGCAATCCCAACGTCCCCCCGGTAGAGCACGCCGTCGAGGTCGCAGACAATGGCGTCCGGACGCTCGATCATTCAGCCACCGAGTGCACGCCGAACCGTTCGACGGTGGTGGCAAGGAAATCGGTGGTGAGACCGACCGAGTCGACGCTGACCCGCTCGTTGTGGCCGTGGAACATGGAAGCGAACTCCCCCGTCCCCATACGGTCGTCGAACACTCCTGCCCCGTAGGCAACCACGCCCCGGGTCCGGAAGAAGCGGGCGTCGGTGGTGCCCGAGATCAGATACGGGAATCGGCGCCTCGTCCCGGCCACCTGTTCGTACCCATCCCCGACCGCTTCCCACAGGGGCCCTTCCTTCGGTGAAGAGCCGGCCGGGTAGTCCATGATCGGCTCGAACTGGAGCCGGTCATAGAGCTCGGATCCGAGCACCTTGCGGAAGTGATCGTCGACGGTCGTCTCGTCCTGGCCGGGGAGCGCCCGAATGTCCACGTCGGCATGGCCTTCCTCTGCGATCACGTTGTTCTTCACACCGCCGTGGACGACGTTGGGACTCACCGTCAGGTGGGTGAGGGCGTGGGCGATGCGGGCCATTTCCGGGTCGATGGCGGCAATCGCTTCGATAGCCGCATCGAGCTGATCAGGATCGAGCAGTGCCGCCGACATGTCGGGACCGAGTCCGAGGATCTCGACGATGGCCTGCCACTCTTCGGTGATGATCACCGGCGTAGGAGCTTCCGCCAGCCGGGCGATGGCCGTTCCGAGGTCGACAACGGCGTTCTCCCGGCCGTGGGGCTGGCTCCCGTGACCGGGCACGCCCCGGGCGATGAGTTTGCGCCAGTAAGGCCCCTTCTCAGCGACGCTCACCGGATAGGCGAGTCCATCGGGCGTGGTGATGGGCGGGTAGGCGACCTCGGTCAGCTGGTAGTCGCAGGCCACCACATCCCAATGGTTCTCAACCAGCCACTTGGCACCGTACGTCCCCCCTGCTTCCTCATCGGCGACCGCCAGGTAGATGAGATCGCCCGGAAGGGGGTCCTTCTCACCCGACAGGAAGGGCCGGAAGGCGGCCGCCATGGCGGCGGTGACGTTCAACATGTCGACGGCACCCCGGCCCCACACGAACCCGTCGTCGATGAGCCCTTCGAACGGATCGTGATCCCAGCCGTGGCGCGATGCCGGCACAACATCGGTGTGGCCCATGAGCATGAGCGAGGGCGCGCCGGGCACACGACCCGGGATCCGGTACACGACCGACTGGCGGCCGGGGTGCGATTCGAAGACCTGACCGGGTTGGCCGAAGAACTCCTGCAGCGTTTCGACCGACCGGTATTCACCGCCGCTATCGGGTGTTCCGTCGTTCACACAGCCGTTCTGGATGAGTGCCACCAGCAGCTCGACGGCAGCTTCCCTCACGATGGATTCCCGTGCGGGAACAGGGTGTGTACGAGATCGACCATGGTGTCAACGATAGGCCAATTGCCCAATCGCTCAATGGGCACCCACTCGGCGACGGCGGCGTCACCGCCTGCGACGAGCGACCCTCCCCCTGGAGTTGCCCAGAAGTCGACGATGGCAAAGTGCCAGGCGGGCGGGTCTCCCGGCCCGATCGATTCACCCACCCAGGCGATATCGCCGACGGTCACCTCCAGCCCGGTCTCCTCGAGCACCTCACGCCGGGCCGCCTCGGCCAGTGTCTCGCCCGGCTCTACGTGCCCGCCGGGGACGGCCCACCTACCCGCACCGGGATCGTTCGCTCGTTGGACGAGAAGCAAACGCTCGTCCTGAACGATGACGGCCCCGACCGCCACAGTGACGTGGTCAGTCATCCTCGTGATTCATGATGATGAAGCGGGCGGAGAACCCGCCGGCTTCGAAGAAGTTCTTGGCGAGGCGATGGCCGGGAAGCACATGGGCATCGAACCACCGGTGGCCTTCGGCCCGGAACTGGGCGACAAGCGTGTCTCGCATGACCTCGCCGACGCCGACCCCGCGGGCCTCCTCTTCGGTGAACACGAGCTTGATCGTCGCCATGCGCTCGCCGTTCGCCTGCGGCAGCAGCGGCGCCGAGTAGCCGAGGATGAAGCCAAAGGGAACCTCATCGGCAGTGCCGATGTAGACCGACGTGGCCGGGTCGGCCACGGCTTGGGCGAGGGACTCCTCGATCGGCTCCGGCAGGCCGTCTGCCTCTTTCCAGAGCCCGCGCAGGTTCTCCATTTCCTTCTCGAGCAAGCGGTAGAGCCGCAGCAGGTCGGGCAGGTCGGCGTCGGTGGCGGGGCGGGCCGCTATCTCGAGTGGTGTCATCGTCCTGTCCTCGCTCGTATCCCCCAGACGGTAACAAGCCACATCGCCTCCAGCGCGATGCGCCAATGCATTTTGGATTCGCCCAGCTCCCGGTCACGAAAGCTGATGGGAACCTCCACCACAGCCAGCCCCCTGGAGTGGCACCGACTCGCCATCTCGACCTGAAACCCGTAGCCGGACGCCTCGCAGGTGGCCGGCTCGAGAGTCTCGAGCACCGGGGACCGATAGGCCCGAAAGCCGCTCGTCATGTCCTGAATCGACGTGCCGAGCATGGACCGGGCGTAGCGATTCCCCCACTGCGACAGCAGCCGCCGGTGGAGGGGCCATCCCGGTACCGATCCGCCGGGAACATACCGGCTGCCGATCGCCACGTCGGCGCCGTCCTCGACCGTTGCGACGAGCGTCGGCAAGCTGGCCGGATCATGACTGAAGTCGGCGTCCATCTGACAGATGACCTCGGCAGTCGTTTCCAGCGCTCTCGAGAAACCGTCGGCGTAGGCGGGACCCAGCCCACGCTTGGCGGGACGGTGCACGACACTGATTCGGTCGTCGCCGCTCGCCAGCTCGTCGGCGAGGCGGCCCGTTCCGTCTGGAGAGTTGTCGTCGACGACGATGAGGCGATACCCGTGGGCGCGGATGGCGCCGGCAACGGTTGAAAGGTTCTCGACTTCGTTGTAGGTAGGGAGGACTACCGCAACGCTAGGCGGCACAGTCGTTGCAGATCTGCTTGCGCTTGTTGGCCAACTGGGTGTTTTTCTTCACGAGGAAGCAGGAAGAACACACGAACTCACCGGCTGCGACACTGTCGGCCTCGGTGTCGAGGGCCAATTCTGCCTTGCGGAGGGACGCCACTTCGGCGGCTTCATCGACCCGGATGACCTCCGCGGCCTCATCGGGAGTGAGCATCGCGAGCTCGGCTGCTTCTAACTCGTCCAGCGCGGCCGGATCGTCTTCCTCAGCGCCGTCGTCGAGATCGTCGTCGTCATCGTCGCCGGCGTCGTCGCCGGCTTCCTCGTCGTCGGCCGCCTCGAGGACGTCGGGAACCTCGGCGGTCTCGTCGAGATCCTCGAGCTCCTCAGCCTCGTCGAGATCGTCGAGCTCCTCGACGGCTTCCAGTTCGACTGTGTCGGTCGCCTTTTTGCGTGCCATTCCCCTCTGGTCCTCCAGGAATTGAGCCGGGAGTATATACACCGCCGGCTGTGATTCTGTTCCCTCTGTTTCGGAGCGTCCGGTCACCGATTGAGCGGGAATCCGGTCGCTAGATCTTGATGTCGATCGCCCCCGGCAGCACGTGTCCACGCACCGGGGTGCGCCCTAGGTATTCCCCATCTGCTTCGACGGGCCAAGGGTCCTTGGTCTCTATCTCAAAGTCGGGCCCCCGCAGGCGATGAACCTCCTTGTGACCGAGGTGGAGGCCGCGGGCCGCTTTGCGCATGAGCAACGGGGCTTGGCGCTTGCGGGCGGTGATCACCTGGGCGTCGATCTGGCCACTCACAAGCGTCGCCTTCGGGGCAACATTCATGCCGTTGCCAAAGAACTGGCCGTTGGCGAATATCACGCTGATCGCATCGCCCTGATACGAACGCTTGCCAACCCGCACGGTCACTTCGGTGCGCGGAAATCCGGGGAGGTTCACCCAGAACGCCGTCTGATACCGGAGACCGCCGAGCCGCGCCAGTTTGTCGGCGGTGGTGGCCGAGGCTGCTCCGATGCCGGCCTGGGCGATGTTCATGAAGTGACGTCGACCCCACTCCCCGTCCAGGACGGCGGCATCCGACCGGTACGTCTCGTCTCCGGTGAGGTGGCGGGCGGCATGCTCGACATCCTGCGGAATGCCGAATACCCGCACGAAATCACAGCCCGTCCCCGCCGGGAGAATGCCGAGCGTGGGCGGCTCGGCCCATTCGTGGGCAAGCAGCGCGTTGGCAACGAGGTTGACGGTGCCGTCACCCCCCACTGCCACGAAACGCGTTCGGCCCGCGGCGACGGCTGCATCGACGAGTCGGGCCACGTCGGCGGCGCCGGCCGAAGAAACGACCGATGCCGCCACGGAGTGTTTTGCCAGGGCGCGCTCTGTCCTCGCCAGGAGGTCCGTGCCGCGACCGGCGGTCGGATTGACTATGACGTACCAGTCAGACGATCCCACCTGCGGAAACTACACCATGGTCGATCAGGCCGACGGCGTCGGCGGCAACCGACGACAGAGCCGGGAACGTGTCCCGGAGCTGCCGTATGAGGTCGAGCAACTGGCGAACGGTACGCACGAAGTCACCCGCCGCCAGCTGGTCTTCTCCGAAGATTTCGTCCAGGGTCAAGCCGCTCGCCCACCCATGGGCGATGGTGGCAAAGCCCCACTCCGGTTGCCGGGTCTCGGTGAGCCGAGAGTCTCGCTCCGCCGCCACGAGACCCTTCCAGAGGTCGAGAATCTCCCTCCCCCGTTCGCCGATCGGTCCAGCCGGCCACTCGCCGCTCTCCGAATCGCCCCGGGGCTCGTAGACGAATAGCGACACGAGAGCCACGAATTCGGCCGCCGGGAGATCGTCGAACAGCCCCCCTTCGGCGGCCTCACTCACAAGCAGATCGAGTTCGCTGTAGATGGTTCGGAGACGCCGCCCCTTCTCTGTGAGAGCCCATCCGTCGGTGTAGCCGAACGAGTCGAGCAACTGAAGGGTCGCTTCGAGCTCCCTGACGAGGTCACCCTCCAGGCGTTCGAGCCGCCGTTCCTGGCGGCGCAGCTCCTTGTCGAGCTTGCGGGCCCGCTTGGCCCAGCGCACGTGCTCGTGAAGGTCGGGACAGGCGGCGAGCGGATCGTCGACCGGAGCCTGCGCCTCCTCTCGCTTCCCTCCAAGCGGTGCCGTCTTCAAGGCGGCGAGCACGCCGTCGCGGAAGCCGACCTCGTTCGGCCGGAACGGCTTGGGAAGCTCAATCCGCCCGAGCCGGGCCGTTCCGAGCGGCAGATCTTCGGCCTTCACGCGCTTGATCCGCCCGAACGCGGACAACAACTGCAGCTTGGGCTGCTGGGTCCGTCCCCGGGCGAGCATGACGAAGATCTCCGGCCCTCGCCGTCCCGGAACCTCGAGAACGTCTCCGGGGTTCGTTTCCCCGACGAACCGACGCATCACCTCTCGAGCGGACGGAAGTTTGTCCCCGGACCCCTCGAGGCGATCCATGAATGCGAAGACATCCCCGTGCTCACAGGCGGCCTTGGCCCGATAGTCGGCCAGGGCGTGCTGCTTCTTCTCGAGCCCCGTCTTGATGGACCCGGTCTCGGCCGACCGCTGGAACTGCGCAAACGATGCCCGCAGCAGTTCCTCGGCCTGGTGGCGGGGGTAGTTGGCGATCAAGTTCACCGCCATGTTGTAGGTGGGGCGAAAGCTCGACCGGAGCGGATGGCTCCCCGCCCCGGCAATCGCCACGACTCGCTCGAACGGCACATAGGGCGAGTGCAGGACGACGGCCACTCCCTCCTCGTCGATACCGCGTCGTCCGGCCCGGCCGGTGAGCTGGGTGTAGTCGCCGGGCTGGAGCAACTCGTGCGTTTCCCCGTTGAACTTGGAGAGGTTCTCGATCACGACCGAGCGAGCCGGCATGTTGATGCCGAGCGCCAGTGTCTCGGTGGCGAACACGACTCGAACGAGGCCGTCGGCAAACAGGTCCTCCACCGTCTCCTTGAAGGCGGGCACCATCCCGGCATGGTGGGGCGCCACGCCCCGCTCGAGGTTGGCGAGCCAGGTGTCGTAGCCGAGCATGGCCAGGTCGTCATCGCCGAGGTGGGCGGTGCCCGCTTCGGCCCGGAGCCGGATCTCCTCGGCTTCATCGCTCGTCGTCAGGCGAACCGAACCGGCCACCTGCTGGGCGGCCGCCTCGCACCCCATGCGCGAGAACACGAAGTAGATAGCGGGGAGGAGATCTCGTTCGGCAAGCTCCTCGACCGTCTCCGAGCGGCGGGGGGTGTGGAAGCGGCGCCGGCGCCCGCCATCCTGGCGCAGCAGCTTGACGATCTGCGAGTTGGGTGTTTGCCGGCCATCCCGCTGCTTGAAGATCGGCAACAACCGATGCCCGGTGTTCTTGTCGAACAGGAAGTACTGCCCGTTGAGGGGCACCGGCCTGGTGCGCTCGAGCACGAGGTGGGTATTGCCCCGCCGGCTGTTCACCCAGTCGGTGAACTCCCCGGCATTGGCAACGGTGGCCGACAGCCCAACAATGGGGATGTCGAGCGGCAGATGGATGATGATCTCTTCCCAGACCGGCCCCCGCGACGGGTCCTGCAGGTAGTGGACCTCGTCCAGGATGACGACACCCACCCCCGACAGGTCTTCTCGGTCTGTGTAGATCATGTTCCGCAGGACCTCGGTGGTCATCACGATGACCGGGGCATCGTGGTTGATCGAGTTGTCTCCGGTGAGAAGACCGACCTGGTCCGTGCCGTACTGGCGGCCGAGGTCGGAGAATTTCTGATTCGATAGCGCCTTGATCGGTGTCGTATAGAAGGCGCGCCGGTTGGTGGCCACGGCCGCGGCGACGGCGGCTTCGGCCACGAGTGTCTTGCCCGCTGAGGTGGGGGCGGTGACGATGACCGAGTCCCCCTCCGCGATGATGCCGAACGCCTCGGTCTGGAACTTGTCTGGCCGGAACGGAAGCCGGGCGACGAAGTCGTCTATCGCCCCGGTGCGCGTCGTCACTTCTTGAGCGCGAACCGTACGAGCCAGATCGTTGCCTCGTACAACAGGTAGAGGGGCGTCGACAGCAGGATGAGCGTGAGCGGGTCACCGGTCGGCGTCAATATGGCACCCACCACCACGATGATGAGGACCGCCCAGCGCCGTCCCTTCTTGAGTTGCTTCGAGCTGACGGCACCGACCGCGCCGGCGGTGAACACGAACACCGGGAACAGGAAGGCCACCCCGAAGACGAGCAGATACCGGAAGGCGAAGTTGAGGTACCGGTTCACCCCGATAACCGGAGTGAGCCGGTCCCCGCCAAATCCGAGCAGCCAGTCGAGCGCACGCTCCATAGTCCAGTAGGCGAACACGACACCGCCCACGAACAGGATGACGAGGCTGACGATGATCGGGATGACCCACCGCTTCTCCCGTTTCGAAAGGGCCGGGGTGATGAAGGCCCAGACTTCATACAGCCAGACCGGCGCCGACAGCACGACGCCTCCAAAGAGGGCGACCTTCATGGAGACCGAAAATGCCTCCCCCACCTCGAAGAACGCGAGCCCGCTCTGACCGGTGGCCCGCTCGTAGGGGTCGACGATGAGGTCGAGCAGCCAATCTCTGAAGATGAAGCCGATCACGGCACCGACCAGCACGGCGATCGCGGCGATGAACATCCGGCGGCGCAGCTCGCGCAGGTGCTCGAGGATCGGCATCTGACTCTCGGCCGCGCTCATTCGGTTGGCTCGATATCGGCTTCGGGTTCGTCCGGGTCGTCTGCATCTGCCGGGGTGTCGTCGTCCGCCGCGGCGGCGGTGAGCGGCTTCTTGAGCTGATCACCCACCGCCTGGATATCCTTGCCAAGCTCCTCGAGAGGCTTGGTGGCCTGGTTCATTTCGGTCTGGAGCGACGTCCACATATCGTCGGCACCGCGCTGGATTTTCGACATGAGCTGGCCGGCGCGGTGGAAGAACTCGGGAACCTTCTCCGGACCGAACAGGAGGATGGCGATGAGCGCGATAACGATGAGCTCTGAGGTCTGGATCCCAAACACGGGAGAATGCTAGGTCGTTCCACGCAGAAGCCGCCCCTGGAGGAAGGGCGGCTTTGCCGGGTAGCGATTGATCAGGCGGCGGTTATGTTCTCGAGCCACTCGTCGAGGGACTCAACAAAGTCCTCGATTTCGGCCTCGGAGACAACCTCTTCGCCCACGATGTAGGAAACCCCGATCGCCAGAAGAATGGCCACAACACGCTCGTTGGCGGGTCGGAACTGGTTGATCTCGCAGAACGGGCAATCAAAGCTGTAGCGGCCCGTTGCCTCGAGGGGAGTCAGCTCCAGAAGAAGGTCATCTGCTGCCAGCTCCACATCTCCGCAAGCTGAGCATGTGGTCTTGATGGTGGTCACGGTTTCAAATCCTGTTCGACGTTCGAATGAGATATCGGACCCACCTGAAGCACCTTTGAGGGCTATTTACCCGATAGTCCCGAAGGGCTAGTCCCCTGCGTAGCGGGCCCTGATTCGCTGGCGATAGTCGGCGAGGAGACCGGCCACCTCGTCACCTTCGACGAGTTTGGCGTCGTCGCCGAGCCGCAGAAGCAGACGGGCGGCAACGGCCGGATCGCTCGAGGAGAATCGGATCTTGCCGTCTCCGAGGTCTTCGACCGGGTAGTACGCGGCTACCCAGTGGGCGGCCGGGCCGAGGCCGATCACGGTGCGAACGTCCTCTTCCCCGGGGGTGTAGCGCACCTCGGGGGGCGGTGCTTCGGCCGGAGCGACAAAGCCCTCATCGGTGGCCGCGGCCGCGCGAATGCGGTCGACCCGGAACACCCGCTCGGCATCGGCGGTCCGGCAGAACGCCGACAGATACCAGTTGCCGTTGGCCGAGAACACCGACCACGGTTCAACCGACCGTTCCGTCGTCTGGCCGCTCCCCAGCGCCGTGTAGGTGAGAGACACCACCCGATTGCCCTCGACGGCGCTCCGGAGCAACCCGACGAACTCGGGTTCCTTCAAGTCCACCACCAGGCCGCCCTCGGCCTCCGGGGCGACCACGCTGCTCAGCTTCGAGATGGCGCTTTCGAGGGCGGGCGGACCCTGTCCGGCCGAGGTGAGCGCCATGCCGGAGGCAAGCAGGGCCAGCGCCTCGGGCGGGGTGAGGCGCAGGGGGCGGGCGAAGTAGTCGGCCGTGTCGACATACACCTCGTCGTCTTCGACGGAGGCATCGATGAGATCTCCCGGGCCGTAGCCGGGCAACCCGGTCAGGAACACGAGATTGAGATCATCGATGAGCTCCTTGCGGCGGTACCCGAATCGCTCCGAGAGGTCGTCGACGCTCACCCCCGGGTTGGCAATCACATAGGGAAGCATCGAGAGAATCCGGGTGAGCCGCTTGGCGGTCTTGGCCGAGGTCATCAGGCCTCCCCCACTCTCGCCAGCAACCGTTCCCGAAGCTCGGGAGGTGAGATCACTTCTGCTTGATCCACGAACCCGAGCAGCCAACCGATGAACGCCTCCGGATGAGCGACCGGGATTTTGGCGCGGATCGCTCCTGACGGCTCCTCGGTGAGCTCCGCATTGGCGCCCACCTCCCGGCGGGCCCACCAGGCGACGTCGGCATCGAATACCACTTCGGCGGTCATCTCCTCGGGCCCCGCTTCCCAGGGAGCGTCGGGAATCGAGCGGTTCACGTCGAAATCGGCCGGGCGCTCGAATGCGCCCTGAGCGTCCCGGAGGGACAGGTCGGATATGCGATCGACCCGGAACGCCCGGATGTCACCGCTCACGAGCGCGCCGACGAGATACCAGTGGCCGCGCCGATGAACCAGCCCGTAGGCCTTGAACGCCCGGGAGCGCTCGCGGTAGGTGAAGTCGGCGATCCGGTGTTCGACCACAGCGGTGAACAGGTCCCCGAGCAGCCCCACCTCCTCGCCGAGGTTGGCGGCGAGCGGCTCACCGCCGATGGTCCCCGGCACTCCCCCCAGCTTGAAGATTGCCTCCGGCCCGGAGGGCTGGCCCCCCAATCGGACCGCCTGGGCCGCCAGCCACAGGGCCGCCCGCTCCTCATCCGTCAGGCCGGGATCGGGGAGTTCGTAGCCGCCCTCGGGAACGATATACCCGTATTCCACTTCGAAGGCGTCGGTCGCCTGCATTTCGAGGGAGATCCCGAGTTGCCGGAGCAGCTCCTTGTCCCGCTCGAACATGCGGCGAAACGCCTCATCTTCGCCCTGCTCGTAGCCGGCGACGGTGAAGCGAATCTCCTCGGCGGAGACCGGGCGCCCCACCGTCAGGAGGAACGCCAGCAGATTGAGAATGCGTTCGATGACTTTGCTCACCCGGGGATTATGGACCCGCCACGGCTCAGAGAGATGGATCGTTTGCATTGGGGAGGCATATCAGGTTCCCCCGGCGAACGGAAGAGGTTCGATTCAGCCGCTGGCGGCAACTGGCGTTTCCGCCGGGAGACCTTCTCGCAGAACGTCGAGGAGCAGGGCGCTCCCGCTTTCGCTGATCCATCGGTACGCAGATGCCGCTGCTGCCGCAGCCGCAGGATGCTCCTGCCCAGCCATCTTGGCGAACGACGCTTGCAGCAGCACCAATTCCAGCCCGGTGGCAGTCTGCTCCCACAGGGCAATTGCGTCACTAAATAGGCGTGCAGCGGCTTCCCCATCACCTGCCAGCGATGCCTGGGCGGCGTCGGCGAAGAGACGCAGGCCCTTGATTCGTCGTCCGCGTCCCCGATGCTCCCGCAGTTGCGCCGCCACGCCGGCAAGGGCTTCGTGGTCTCCCAGCCAGGCGGCCGCTTGTATCGCCGCGTGGATACGAAAGGGGAACAGTGGATCCCAGTCACTCCGGGCGGCGGCGTCCAACGTCCCCCCGTAGTCACCTTGATAGACACACGCCCAGCTGCGGAATCCCGCCAGCAATCCAATGATCTGAGGATCGGTCGAACCATCCCAGAACGACAGATGGCGTTCCGTTTCCTCCCAGTACCGAGCTTCGCCGGTCTGCAGGCCACGAACGAACGCGAGCCAATATCCGTAGACCGATGGCCATTGGCCTGTGAGTTCGGTTGGGTCGGCCTCCTCGAGCATCTCGGCGGCGCCGGCGAGGTCACCCTGGTTGACCCGAGCCACCGCCAGGTCGGCCACTCCGTCCAGGATACGGGCGGTGTCGCCAACCCGCTCGGCGTGGTCGAGCAGCAGTGCCTGGGCAGCCTCCTGGGCATGGGCGTCGTCGGCTCCGACTACGAACGCGAGGTTGTTCAGAGCCCGCATAGTGGCATGAGGAAGGTCATAGTCCTCCGCCAGTCGGATCGCTCCCTGGAGTAGGGCCACCCCTTCTTTGGGTCGACCGAGACCGCCGATGGCCGTGGCCCGGGTGATCAGCGAGTCGACAACCTCCGCGATCATTTCTGACTGCTCGGCGGGAAGCAGCACCCGGTCGACCACGTCGACGGCGTTCTGCAGTTCGCCTACCAGCATGTAGCTACGAGCCAGTTCGGCCCCGAGAGCCACCTGCTCGGATGTCTCGATGTTCGGCTGGGCCTCGAACACCGGCTCGAGGACCGGCGGGGCCTCGTCCGATCGCGAGTGGTCATTGAAGATGCGAGCCAGCAGCGTGGCTGCCCGAACAACGCCGGAGGCACTCTCGAGGCCCTGGTAATAGTCGAGCGCCTGCCGGGCATATTCCTCCGCTTCGTCCTCTTCCAGCAGCGCAAGGTTGGCCGACTCGGCCGCCCGCAGCCACAACTCGGCCTGGTCGGCAGCCTCCTCGGTTATGTCGAGCGCCTGCTTGCAGAGCGCGAGGGCCTGTTCATGTGATTGAAGATCTGCCGCCCGGGCGGCGGCATCGCGTAGCGAGTGCCGGGCCCGCTCGGCCAGGCGCTCACCCTCCGGCCCTGCGGGGCTCGCCCGATAGGCGTCCACGTAGTGGCTGGCTACGATCCCGGCCACTTCGACGTCATCGAATTGCTCGTAGTACTCGGCGACCTTGAGGTGCCGGTCCCGTCGCTCCTCCTTTGTGAGCCGGCTGTAGGCGACCTCGCGTATCAGTCCTTGGACGAACTTGTACTGGCCGCGTTCGGGCGATTTCGGGTCGGACTCCACTTCGAGAAGCTCCCGGCGGACAAGATCGCTCAACCGCTCCTCGAGGACAGCCGCGTCTTCGCCCCGGAGCACCGATAGCCCGTCCACTGTGAACGTCTGGCCGAGCACGGCACCGTCCTGGGCCAACTGGCGGTCGGCCGCATCGAGTCTGTCGAGGCGGGCTCCGATGACCGCCTGGAGCGACTCCGGGACGGCCAGGCCGCCGAGGTCGCCTACCAGGTGGAACTCCTCGCCCTCGCGCACAAGATCCCCGCCGGCAAGCAGCATCCGCACGAACTCGACTGCGTAGAGCGGCATACCGGCCGATCTCGAGGCAATGAGACCGACCGCGTCCTCGGGCAGACCGGGTGCCAGGCCGGCCACCAGCTCCCGCATGGAGTGCTCCGGGAGCGGAGGTAGATGCATCGAAAGCAGGCTCTGGCGGCCCGAGCCCCACCCGGACCGGGCCTGGAGCAGGTCCGGTCGCGCCAGCGTGAGGATGAAGATCGGGTGGTTTCGTGACCGATCCACCAGCTCTTCGATGAAGTCCAGAAGGCCGGCATCTGCCCAATGGAGGTCCTCGAACACGAGCACCGTGGTTCCCCGGTCGGCGATGCGTTGGAAGAATGTCCGCATCGCTGCGAACAACTCGGTGCGATCGCCGGCCGGCATCTCATCGAGGCCCAGCAATCCGGCGAGCCGTGGTTCGATCCACTTCTGCTCTTCCGGGTCGGGGGCGAACTCGGCTACCGCAGTTCGGAGCTTTATTCGAGCCTTGTGGTTCTCTTCGCCCTCGACGATCCCGGCCCGCCGCCGGACCATCTCACCCAGGGCCCAGAACGTCACACCGTCGCCGTACGAGGGCGAACGCCCCTGATGCCAGTAGACGTCCTCGGCCAGGCCATCGATGTAGCGGAGCAACTCGGCTGCCAACCGGCTCTTGCCGATTCCCCCTTCCCCGACGATCGACACGAGGCGGGCCCGCGTGTCCCGCCCGGTGGCATGCAGCTGGTCCTTGAGAAGACGCAACTCGTCCTCCCGTCCCACAAACGGCGCCTCCAGTCCGGCCGCCTTGCCTCGCCCGCCCCGCTCCGAGATGACCCGGAGCGCCCGAAACGCCGGAACCGGAGATGACTTGCCCTTCATGTCCTGATCGCCGAGCGGCTCGCATGCGATGGCGTTCTCAACGATTCGGAAGGTCGACTCGCCGATCGCCACCGTGCCCGGTTCGGCGATGGATTGCAGCCGGGAGGCGGTGTTGACGAGGTCACCCACCACGAGACCCTTCTCATTACCCCCCGGGCCGACCGAGGCTTCACCGGTCAGGACCCCTGCCCGAAGGGCCAGGTCGGGAACACCGATCTCTCCTCCCAGTTCATTGATCATGTCGACGAGCTCGAGCCCGGCCCTGACCGCCCGCTCGGCGTCATCTTCGTTCGCAGCAACGGCTCCCCACACCGCCATCACGGCGTCGCCGATGAACTTGTCGACGCTGCCCCCGAAACGCTCGAGGATCTCACTGGCCCGATCGAAGTACACGGTCAGCATCGCCCGGACCTCCTCCGGATCGCGAGATTCGCTGTAAGGCGTGAATCCCACGAGATCGGCGAAGAGGACGGTTACGAGGCGTCGCTCCGCTTTGACGGGAGCCTGAGCGGCCAACGGTGCGTCGTCGGCAGGCGATGTCGGTTCAGACGCCCCAGTCCCTGAAGCAAGCGCCGAGCCACATTCCGGGCAGAACTTGGCCCCGGCGGCTACTTCGTGACCGTTCGGACAGGCGAGCGCCAGCTTGGTTCCGCACTCGCTGCAGAACTTGGCACTCGGGTCGTTCGTATGATTACAGGACGGACACTGCATCGGCCACCTCGTTGGGGGATCCTACAGAAAGCCCCTATTAGATCACCGGTAGCGGCCCATGAATGGGCTCTGCCGCTACTCTGACCCGCATGGACCGCCGCATTTTCGGACTGGAGAACGAATACGGCGTCACGTGCACATTGCGTGGCCAGCGGCGCCTTTCACCCGATGAGGTGGCCCGCTACCTGTTCCGCCGGGTGGTCAGCTGGGGTCGATCCTCCAACGTCTTCCTCGAAAACGGCGCCCGCCTCTACCTCGACGTCGGGAGCCACCCCGAGTACGCCACCCCCGAGTGCGACAGCCTCTACGACCTCGTGGCCCACGACAAGGCGGGTGAGCGGGTCCTGGAAGGCCTCGTGCAATCGGCCGAGCGGCGCCTCGAGGAGGAGGGCATCCGGGGCGACATCTACCTGTTCAAGAACAACACCGACTCGGCCGGGAACTCATACGGCTGCCACGAGAACTACCTGGTGGGCCGCCACTCCGATTTCCAACGGACCATCGACACGCTCATCCCGTTCTTCGTCTCCCGCCAGATCTTCTCCGGGGCCGGCAAGCTGCTCCAGACGGCCCGGGGAACCGTCTATTGCATCGCCCAGCGGGCCGAGCACATCTGGGAAGGCGTCTCCTCTGCCACCACCCGCAGCCGGCCGATCATCAACACCCGGGACGAGCCACACGCCGACGCCGAGCGGTTCCGCCGGCTCCACGTCATCGCCGGCGACTCGAATATGTCCGAGTACGCCAACTACGTGAAGGTTGGCACTGCCGCCGCCCTCCTCCAGATGCTCGAGGACGAGGTGGTGTTCCGTGACCTGACGCTCGAAAACCCGATCAGGGCTATTCGCGAAATCAGCCACGACATCACCTGCAAGCGCAAGGTGCGGCTCCTCAATGGCCGCGAGCTCTCCGCTCTCGACATCCAGTGGGAGTACCTTGAGCGAGCGGTCCGCTACGGCCGCACCACCGGCTTTCCCGCCCAGGTCCAGAAGGCGGTTGACATGTGGGAGCACCTGCTGACCGGCCTCGAGAAGGACCCGCTCAGTCTGAGCAGCGAGGTCGATTGGGTCGCCAAATACCACATCGTCGATCGGTACCGGGCCAAGCACAATCTCCAGCTCGGGTCGGGTCGGCTGGCCCTCCTCGACCTCGCCTACCACGACGTCAACCGCCAGCGGGGCCTCTACTACCTGCTCGAACGCAAGGGCATGATGGACCGGGTCGTCACCGATGACGCCATCAACGAAGCCATCAGCCTGCCCCCGCAAACCACCCGCGCCCGCCTGCGCGGCGAGTTCATCAAAGCGGCGAAGGCGAAGAAGCGGGACTTCACCGTCGATTGGGTCCACCTCAAACTCAACGACCAGGCGCAGCGCACCGTCCTCTGCAAGGACCCGTTCAAGGCGATCGACGAGCGGGTGGAACGGCTCATCAAGAGTCTCTGAGCTGTGAGCTGTGAGC
The DNA here is from genome assembly GCA_004283105.1 of Acidimicrobiia bacterium. GTDB lineage: Bacteria > Actinomycetota > Acidimicrobiia > Spongiisociales > SHLN01 > SHLN01. The sequence goes on along the minus strand of SHLN01000001.1, from coordinate 2,953 downwards.
TGTGAGCCAGGACCAACGTGAGCTAGCCGAACGGCTGATCAGAAGCTTCTTAGGCAGTCCCCAGATCGCTGTCCCTGGTCCCCAGATCGGAATCTGAGGACGGGAATAGTGGGTTGCTCGGGCGGGGTTGTCTGGACCCACGAACAAAAGGGATGAACCGTGTCTGACTGGAATGCAAAGGTGATCGAGGAGTTCAGAGCCAACGACGGAAAGGTCGGCGGCTTCTTCGAAGGCCTGGACGTGCTGATCCTCCATGCCACCGGCGCTCGCTCAGGGCTCGAGCGCATCACTCCGCTCGTATACCTCAAGGAGGGCGACCGCGTCTTCATCTTCGCGTCGAAAGGTGGCAGTCACTCGCACCCCGACTGGTACCACAATCTCAAGGCAAACCCGGGGGTCGGCGTCGAGATCGGCTCCGGGACCTCCTCCGCCACCGCGGTCGAGATCGTCGGAGAAGAACGCGACGCCATCTATGCGAAACAGGCCGCCGCTCTCGAGAACTTCGCCGAGTACCAGGCTGCCACCGAGCGGATCATCCCCGTCATCGAGCTCGTCTTCGACTAGCTCCGGCGGTCGACGAGCCGTCAGTCTGCCAACGGCTCCAGGATCACAACGGCCGTCTCCCCGGGCCGGCGGGCCGCATAGGCGTCCAGGTTCTTGTCGATTTCGCGCCATCGATCCCAGAGTCGGGATCGCTCCTCCCCCTCGGCGGCCCGGCCCTTGACCCGACGTGGACCGTCTTTCAGATCGAGGGTGGCCTCCGGATTGGTCTGGAGGTTGAGCCACCAGGCAGGCTCACCCTCGCCCCATCCGTTCATGGCCATTGTCACCAGGTTGGGACCATCCTCGAAATAGCCGACCATCACCGGGCGCTCCTGACCGCTACGCCGACCGATGGTTGTGAGGCGAGCCGTTCCCCAATGGTTGACCGATTTCGGAGGCCGCAGCCCGATCCGGCCGCCCGTCATCTTGTAGAGGCCGCGGTGCGTCGCCCAAGCGAGCCGGACAAACCAGCGCGGGGGCATCCATGCCTTCTTCTTCTCATCGTCGGACATCAAACCCCTTTGTCGTTTCTTCGTTTCGAATCGTGGGAGAGAATCGTCCGCCTCGCCAGGGCCATTCGGCCCAGACACTGGCTGACGTCACCTTGTACGGTCGGGGAGCCGACATGAAACTCCACGGCGAGTATCTGGCCGGTCACTTCTGACAACCAGTCAGCCACCAATCGGGCGTGAGCGTTCCTTGCGGTAGGCGTCCTTGACGGCAATGAGATCACCGTCGAACTCGAAGACATCGACCCCCAGGTAGGTGATCGGCCCATGCTCGGGGTCGATGCCGTGGAATGTCCACGTCGCGTAGCCCCGGTCGCCCGAGACCACGACATAGAGATCCGTGTAGCTGACGTCGCCGTAGTTGGCCAGGAACGCGGCTACACCCCGCCGCAGCTCATCGGTCCCCCGGAAGGCGGTGCCCTCGTCGTCCGGACCGATCGAGGCAAAGTATGCGCCGTCTTCGGTGAAGTAACTGACGATGGTCTCGACATCGTGGGCATTCCAGGCGTCGAAGAAGCGGTTGAGCCGGTCGCTGGTCATCATGGCGATCATTGGACGGGCTAGCTGCGAGCCGCCGTGATCTCTCCGGCATCGAGGCGGCGGAACATGCGGCGGCCGTTGGTGCGGTCGAGGACGGCGGCTTCCCACTCGTCCGGGCCGATTTCCCGCTCTTCGACCGCCTCGAAAGCCTCAGTGGCGAAGCGAATGGTGGCACGGAGATCCATGCCTCCCTCGTACCGCTCCTTCATGTGCGCGGTCAGTTCGTCCTCCTGGCCGCCGATGGCACAGAAGCCCTCCTCGTCGACCAGAGTGCCGTCATAGCGGACCCGGAACAGGCTGGTGCCCGCCGGATCATCACCAACTTCGACGATGAGGATCTCGATCTCGTATGGCTTCACGCTCTCAGTGAAGACGGCGGCCAGGGTTTGTGAGTAGGCGTTGGCCAGGCTCTTGGCCGCCACGTCGGAGCGGCCATACGAGTAGCCCTTGAGGTCGGCATGGCGGATACCGGCCACCCGCAACGCTTCGAACTCGTTGTACTTGCCCACGCCGGCAAAGGCCATCCGGTCGTAGATCTCGCCGATCTTGTTGAGCGCCCGACTCGAGTTCTCAGCAAGCATCAGCACCCCGTCGGCGTACTCGACGGCGATGATAGAACGGCCCTTGGCGATGCCCTTCTGGGCGAACTCGGCCCGGTCCTTCATGAGCTGCTCGGGCGGGACGTAGTACGGGAGCGTCATTCTGAATCTCCCACGAGGTCGCGAGACAGTTCGGCAACCCGGTCGTCGGCCACCTCGGTGTAGCCGTCCCGGTTCACGATCACGGCGGTTGAGTAGATCTCCCGGCGCAGGTCGGGACCACCCGTGGCCGTGTCCTGCTCGGCGGCGGCGGCAATGGCGGCGATGCCCTGGGTGAGAGCGTCTTCCTCGGACAGATCGTCGCGGTAGACGGATCGCAGATAGGCCTTGGCCTCGCGTCCGCCCGAACCGCTGGCGGCGTAGTCGTCTTCCTCGTAGCGGCCCCCCACCACGTCGTACGTGTAGAGACGGCCCAACGACTCGGCCTCGTCGTAGCCGCAAAACAGCGGCACAACCACGAGCCCCTGAAAGACCATCGGGAGTTGCTGGCGCACCATGCGGGCGAGGTGGTTGGCCTTGCCCTCCAGGCTGAGGCGGGTGCCTTCCAGTTTCTCGTAGTGCTCTAGCTCAGTCTGAAAGAGCTTGACCATCTCCATGGCGAGGCCGGCGGTCCCGGCGATGGCAACGGCACTGAAACCGTCGGCCGGATAGACCTTCTGCATTCGCCGGTGGGCGATCGTGTGGCCCTCGGTGGCACGCCGGTCGCCGCCCATCACGACGCCGTCGGCGTAGCGGAGCGCCAGGATCGTGGTCGCCTCGGGG
>SHLN01000031.1 GCA_004283105.1 Acidimicrobiia bacterium | reverse complement strand
GCGGTCCGAAGACGCACTGTCGGGCAACAACACCCAAATCGGACCGTCGATCTCGATGCCTCCGCCACCCCCGCCACCGGCGGTCGTGGTGGTGTCATCACCTGTGTCATCACCTCCGCAGGCTGCCGCTACCAGTGCAAGGACCAGGAGCAGGGCAGACCATGTGAAGATCTTTCCTCTTGATTTCATTGTGGTTGATTCCTCCTCAGGAAACGTTATGAGGACGTCTCAATACCAATCAATGAAGAGTGGTGTTCCGAGCCGGCCCCGTTGGTGGGGGGCATCATACGCAGAAATGGCAGTTTGGGGAAGATTCGGGCTTTGGTTTTCGCGTTCCTGGGCGGTGGCGGCTAGCCGCGCCCGGCGCAGGGAACGATGACCACGGGGACGGTTGCCGACCGAGCTACCTTGTCGGCCACGCTGCCGAGCAGCCACCGTCCGATGCCCGATCGACCGTGGCTGGTCATCACGATCATGGAAACGTCCTGGGCCGTCGCCTGCTCGATGATCTCCTCGGCCACGTTGGTGCCGTCGGTCGAGGTCTTGACGGTATTGACGCCACGATCGGCGACGCGGGTGGCGACCTGGTCCAGATAGGCATCGGCGGCCATCGCCCGGGTGATCTCTTCGGAGTCGGCGAAGGCGTAGAGCGCCTCGGCGGCGGCCGGTTCAGCTGCCACAAAGAGCGTGAGGGTCCCCCCGGCGGGCTGAGCGATGTCGAGCGCGATATCGACTGCGGCTTCGGCGAGATCGGAGCCGTCGAGGGGTACGAGGATGTTGGAAGTAGCGGGCATGAGAGATCCTTGTTGGCAGAGCGCAGAACCTAGCGGACCCCGCCCGGCTGGGCTGCTTCGCAGTGGTAGTAGCGTCTCGCTATTGACCTGAGGAGGCTGGATGCGAGATCTCAACGGACTAACAGCGGCGATCACCGGCGTGAGCGCCGGCATCGGGCAGGCAACTGTCCGGGCGTTGGTAGCCGAAGGAATGAAGGTGGCGGGCGGCGCCCGCCGGACCGATCGGCTGAGCGCTCTGGCCGAGGAACTCGGGGACTCTTTCGTGCCGGTCGAGATGGACGTCAGCCGGCCCGAGGGGGGTACTCGACTGGTGGAAGCCGCCGTCGCAGCATTCGGCAAGCTCGACGTGGTGGTCCCCAACGCCGGCATCGGCGTCTACGGCGGAATCATGGATCAATCCGACGATGAGATCACCGCCATGCTCGACACCAACGTCGCCGGCACCATCTGGCCTATCCGGGCCGCCGTGCCCGGCATGGTCGAGGCCGGTGGGGGCGACATTGTCATCATCGCCTCGGTGGCCGGTATCCGCGGGGCCGGTGACGAAGCGGTGTACGCCGCCACCAAGTTTGCTCAGGTCGGTCTGGCCGGTGGGATCGATCGGGAGCTCCGTCGGCAGGGCATCCGGACCACGATCATCGCGCCCGGCGGGGTGGCGACCGAGTTTGCCATGGGCACCGGACGCACTCCCGACATGCCGGGGCTCGACGACATGCTGCGGGCCGAGGACGTGGCGGCAGCCGTGGTCACCGTGCTGAAACAGCCGCGTTCGATGCGCACGCTCGTCTGGTCGATGCGCAGCATTCACGAAGACGACTGACCCGCAGTCGGCCAGATTGCTCGCCGGACCGCAGCTACTCGGCAGCTCCGACGGCCGCACCGAGCCGAGCAAGTTCGATGTCCTCGTGCTCGGGGAGTCCGCTCACCCCTACCGCGCCGACGACCTCACCGTCGTTGATGACCGGGATCCCGCCTCCCCAGGCGGTGTAGCGCAGGTCCCCGAAGTTCGTCATCGGGAAACCTTCGGCGCGTGACTTCTCGCCGATCACGGCCGACTCGACCCGTTCCCGGGCGGCCGTGAAGGCTTTGTGAATGGCGTTGTTGATGGACGCCAGCGGGCAGCCATCAGTGCGAAGGAGGGCGATGAGCTCGCCGTGAGGGTCGACGACGGCGACGGCGGCGCCGGCCTGTCGCTCATCGAGGGCGATGCGAACGGTGTCGATGATGCGCTGAGCCTGGTGGTGGCCCAACTCGTTGCGAACTGGCATGGGTCTCCTCGTTAGCTGAATTCGGCGTTTGTCCAGGTGCCGCCGGCCTCGCTCGATTGCATGACGGCGTCGACGAAGCGCACACCGATGGCGCCGTCACGAGCGTTGGGAAAGTGAAGTGCCAAAGGATCGGCCACTACCCCGGCCCGCCGGGCGGCGATCGCTTCGGCCGCGTCTGAATACACGTTGGCGAAGCCCTCGTGGAAGCCTTCCGGATGTCCGGCCACGATCCGGCTTGCCCGGGCCGAGAGCGGAAGCGTGCCGGGACCGTTCGGGGTCCGTAGCTGGGCCGGACCGTCGAGCGGCTTGAACACGAGCCTGGTCGGCTGTTCCTGCTGCCACTCGAGCGTCCCCCTCGTTCCGGATACCCGGATGCGCAGGGAGTTCTCGACCCCGGCGGCCGCCTGGGTCACCCAGAAACTGCCGCGGGCACCGTTGTCGAACCGGAGCATGGCCCCGGCGTAATCGTCCACCAGGCGGTTCGGGACGATGTGGCCTACCTCGGCGGCGACCTCTGAGACCTCGAGACCGGTGATGAACCTGACGAGGTTGTGAGCGTGGGTGCCGATGTCGCCCATTACCAGTGACGGCCCGCCCCGGACCGGGTCGTAACGCCAGGGCACGTCCTCGCCGGGCCCAGGATCATCCTCTCGGGCCTTCCCGCCCTGGACGTATTCGACCTGTACCAGGCGGATTTCGCCCAGCTGATCGTCCCCGACCATCGCCCGGGCCTGACGCACCATCGGGTAGCCGGTGTAGTTGTGGGTCAGGCAGAACACGAGTCCCGTCTCCTCGACCCTGGCGAGGACATCGAGCGCTTCATCGACCGTGTTGGTGATCGGCTTGTCGGCGATGACGTCGAACCCGAGGCCGAGAGCGGCCATCGCGTACTCGTGGTGGCTGTCGTTCGGGGTCATGATGGCGACCACGTCGGCCCCTGCATCGAGGGTGGCCTCGGTATCGAGGAGATCCAGAGCATCGGTGTACACACGGGGAATCCCGAGAGCCTCGCCGGCCTGGCGGGACCGTTCGGGATCTGAAGACAGCGCCCCGGCCACGAGCTCGTAGCGGTCGTCGATGCGGGCTGCCGCCCGGTGCATCCCGCCGATGAAACTGCCGGGCCCACCACCGATCACCGCCAGACGCAAGCGCCTGCCCAACATCTCAATGACCGGATTGCCGTCCACTTCTGTACCTCCGGTGGCCAAGCTACCGCGCGCGCCCTCCCGCGTCGGGGGAGAAAGAAACCCGTTTCGCCCTAGGATGTTGGAACACATCACCCGAACAGGATGTTTACTTCAACGATGACTGAACCAACGCTGGCCGACGACGCCGCCACAACTGAATCGACCGGGACCACTGAGCCGACTCCGGCAGCTCCTCAGGTCGATATGGACGCTCTGCTCGAGACGATCGAGTACGTACGGCCTGCCTTGCAGGCCGATGGGGGAGACCTCGTGCTGCTCGGTGTCGATGGTGGCACCGTCAACTTGCAGATGGTCGGAGCCTGTGGTGGCTGCCCGATGTCGATGATGACGCTCAAGGCCGGTATTGAACGCATCATGTTCGACCGCGTCGCCGGCGTGACCGAAGTCACGGCGATCTAGCTACTCGCTGCTCGCCGCTGCTGCTCGCTGCGAACCCGATCCACGTAGCCGGGTAACCTCAATCGGGCTGTGTCCGGTTTCGAAGAGCTCCTTGCCTCCGCCCTCGACGGAGACCGGCGCGCCCTTGCCAAGCTGCTCACCATCGTTGAACGGGGTGGCGAAGAATCGCGTCGATTGCTTGCGACCGTGTATCCCCGGGCGGGGACCGCTCACGTCGTCGGTGTTACCGGACCACCCGGCGCCGGCAAGAGCACGCTCGTCAATCAGCTCATCGGGCAGGTGCGCGCAGGGGATGACGAGGTGGCAGCCCTGCTTGTCGATCCGTCGAGTCCCTTCAGCGGCGGCGCCATTCTGGGCGACCGGATCCGCATGCAGGACCGCGTATCCGATCCCGGTGTCTACGCCCGGTCGATGGCGAGCCGGGGCCAATTGGGTGGGGTGTCCGACGCCGCTCCCAAGGCGGTGGTCGTCCTCGATGCCGTTGGGTTTCCCTACATCGTGCTCGAAACCGTCGGAGTCGGTCAGGCCGAAGTCGACATCGTCGAGAGTGCCCACACGACGCTCGTCGTGCTGAATCCCGGCTGGGGCGACAGCATCCAGGCCGCCAAGGCCGGCTTGCTCGAGATCGGGGATGTCTTCGTCGTCAACAAGGCCGACCGGCCGGGGGTCGAGAGCACGGTCGCCGATCTCAATCACATGCTCCACGACGGTCCCGAACGCGCATGGACTCCGCCAGTCCTCACGACCGTGGCTCAGACGGGTGAGGGAGCGGACGCCCTGTGGGACGCGGTCCGCGATCATCAGCAGTATCTGACAGGGGAAGCCGGCGAAGCGGTGGCGCGGCGCCAGGCCGAGCGGGAGGTCCGACTCGCCATGCACGAGCTGCTCGTGCAGCGGGCCGAGCAAGTAGTCGATCAAGCCGCCTTCGAAGCGTCCATTGCCGAAGTGATTGCCCGCCGCCTCGATCCCTGGACGGCCGCCGCAGAGTTGCTGAGGTCCTAGGCGACTGGCTTGGCAGCAAGACGGCAGTCGCCCGGTCGGTAGGCTCGCGGGCATGAGTCTCGTTCAATTCACCACCGACGGCAACGTCGGCATCATTCGCCTCGATCGTCCACCCGTCAATGCCCTCAACCGTGAGCTTGTCTCCGATATCGCCGATGCGGTGGGCGAGGCAGGACACCCGAGCCTGCGGGCCGTCGTCATCACGGGCGGGGACCACTTCGCAGCGGGCGCCGATATCAAAGAGTTCGGAGCCGTCTTCGAGAGCGACGACGAGGATGAGCTCGCCGCCGATCTCGGCCTCGCCGTTTCCCGGCTCGAACAGCTCGACAAACCGACGATTGCCGCCGTGACCGGCTTCGCTCTCGGCGGGGGACTCGAATTGGCGATGGGGGCCGACTTCCGGTACCTCGCCGAGGGCGCACAGGTGGGACAGCCCGAGATCAAGCTCGGCATCATCCCCGGCGCAGGCGGGACGCAGCGGTTGGCACGAATCGTCGGCTTTCAACGAGCCAAAGAGCTGGTGTTCTCCGGCCGCATGGTCGACGCCGCCGAAGCACTGGCGATCGGCCTGGCCGACAAGGTACTCCCTTCCGATGAGGTGGTCGACGCTGCCCTGGCCGACGCCGCCCGATGGGCTGAGGGCCCGACCCGTGCCTACGGCGCCGCCAAGCGGGCAATGCTCGCGGGATTCGGCGTGGAAGTCGGCCTCGATGCCGAACTGGCCGAGTTCAAGGCTCTGTTTGCCAGCGAGGATGCTCGCGAGGGCGTCCAGGCCTTCATCGAGAAGCGGCAGGCCGACTTCACCGGAAGCTGATCGGCCCTAGCGCTCCCACTTCCGTCCGGTAGCGAGTTCGACGCACTTGTAGGCGCCGTCGTAGATGCCGATTTGCTTGTTCTTCACAATTGAGTCGCAGAACAGCTCCATGAGATCGGTCTCCTGTGTCATGAGGTCGATGGCCTGGAGCGTGCGGCCGACACTGCGGGTCTCGATTGTGCCATCACCGAGCTCGGCGCTGCGGATGGCACCCCACGCTTCATGGGCTCCCACCCGCTCGTTGAAGATCTTCGGGACCGGGTAGAACGCCAGCTCGCTCGGTTTGGTGATCATGACATCGATCACCCGCATCAGGTAGTTGGTGGCATAGACCCCGTGGAACGTGTTGTCGGACAGGAACACGTGGAGTCCGCGTACTTCTCCGGTTCGGATCTCATCGACAAAGGCCTTCGTCTCTTCCCAATCGAAGTGGGTTTTGGCGAGGCCGGCATCTGATCCGAGCTCGGCTTTGAGCCAGTCCCAGTTCTCGGCGTGATCGCCGAGGTTTACGAACAACGTGAGCTCGTCGCGCTCGATCATCGGACGGCAGTGCTGGATGATCTCGTGGAACAGCTCTCGCTGGGCTCCGGCCCCGCCCATCGTCAGGAGGAAGCGGCGGGGCTCACCGTTGGCCATGCGCCGTAGCCGGGCCGCCGAGTCGGCTTCGATGTTCTCCACGAGCTCGTGGTCGACGTGGTGGCCCACGTAATAGAGGGCGTCGGCCGGGGTCGGATTGAGGATGCGGTCGTCCTCGTCGAACTGGTTCATGATACGAAAGCCGTAGTAGCCAGACGGCGACTGCACCGCATGCTTGGCGCCTTCCGTGAGCTGGAACGCCATCGGCCAATTGTCGAACATCATGTCGACGACGTTTGTCATGCCACCCGCCACCGCCCCCATGCAGTTCCACATGTGCGAGGTGAGGATCGGCATATCCGACGGCAGGGCACGATGGAGATTCCCGAACAGCTCGCTCTTCTTGTAATCGCGGGCATTGGCCTTCAGGAACCGCCACGGCCAGCCAATGGCGAAGTTGTTGAGCGCCCAGTTGAGGCCCGGGAGGGTGCGGTCACCCGATGTCACCGACTCCCACACGTACTTGTTGAACAGCTTGCTGCGCTGTGACAACCGCGAGTACTTGCTGTAGTTGGTGTTCCACCAGTTGATGGCGTCCTGGGTGATCCCGGGTACGGCCAGCAGGTCGAGCCAGTAGGGCGTAAACCCCATCGCCCGGGCCGCCGACGCCCCGGCCATGGCGATGCGATAGTGGCCGAATCCCATGCGGATGGTCGAGATGACCACCCCGCTGGCCGGGTCGATCGGGTCACCCCCGGCGCCTCGCACGATGTCCCGGAGGCCCAGGTCCTGACCGAGGTACTGGTTGTCCACCAGGCTCAGCTCGTAGGTCTCGTTCGGGTCATAGTCGAACTTCTTGACGAACATCTCTTGCCACTTGTCGGCCTTGCGGGAGTCCGAGGGCGAGAGCTGATTGCCGTAGAGGCTGAATGGCTTGTCCGTCATCGAGATTCCCTCCTATTCGTTCCCGAACTCCCACAGGCTACGAGCGACATGGTCACGACAAGCTCCGCACCGTGACACCATCCACGGCTGCAACTACCTGCGCCGACCCCGACTTCCCGGTCGCGGCTGAGTAGTCGCGGGTGACGCTCTCGACGAATGCGGCCACGGCTGCGTCGTCCACGAGGGCAACGCATGATCCGGCGAAACCACCTCCCGTTTGACGGGCACCGAAACAGCCTGTCGCTGCTTGAGCAGTCCGCGCCATGGCGTCGAGCTCTGGCGAGGAGACCTCGAAGTCATCTCGCAAACTGGCGTGGCTTGCGTTCATGAGCACACCGAGGGCGGCGGCATCCCGGTCGGCCATTGCCCGGGCGGCGGCCTCGGTCCGCTGGTTCTCGGTGATCACGTGCCTGGCCCGTGCCCGGCGCCGGCCGTCGAGGGAATCGACGTCCTCGATCCGGGCATCTCGCAGGAGCTCTACTCCCAGCTCGGCGGCGGCGGCTTCGCAGTCGGCGCGACGGTCGTTGTACTCGGAGCCAAGGAGGGTGCGGCGGGTGCCGGTGTCGAGCAAGATGACCGCCACTCCCGGTATGAGCGGCACGTCGATTCCGCTCAGGTCGCGACAGTCGATGAGCCGGGCATGACCGGCCCGGCCGGTACTGCAGATGAGCTGGTCCATGATTCCCGAGCTCATGCCGACCCATTCGTTCTCTGCCTGTTGTCCGATCCGGGCCATCTCTGCGGGGTCCCAGGCCAGTCCGGATAGTTCGGCGAATATGCGAGCGGTTGCCAACTCGATGGCCGCTGAGGACGACAGCCCCGCTCCGATGGCCAGATCGCTGGCGATTGCCCCATCCCAGCCAACGACCCGGTCCGTCCCGAGTGCCACCGCTACCCCTTTGAGGTACTCGGCCCATCCGGTGCCGCGTGCAACGGTGTCGAGTGCGAACTCAGTTCCGTCCACCTCGGTCTCGGAGTGAACCCGGACGATGCGGTCCGGACGCGGCCGGGCCGCAATGGCGAGCTCGTGGTCGATGGCCATCGGCAGCACGAAGCCGCCGTTGTAGTCGGTGTGATCGCCGATGAGGTTGATCCGTCCCGGCGCCCGCACCAGGAGGTCGGGCTTGGCTCCTACGAGTTCGGTAAAGCGCCGGCCCGCCCGCTCCTCAGCCGTCACGGGTCTCTGACATGTCGCGCAGCCGGGCGGCGGCCGCTTCCGGCGTGAGATCACGTTGCGATTCGGCCAGTAGCTCGTACCCGACCATGAATTTGCGAACCGTCGCCGAGCGAAGCAGCGGGGGATAGGCGTGGGCGTGCAGTTGCCAGTGGTCGGTGGGGCCGTCTTGGAAGGGCGCACCGTGCCACCCCATGGAGTACGGGAACGGCGTATCGAAGATCCCGTCGTAGCGGCTGAGAAGCGACTGCAGGGCTCCGGCCAGGCCACGGCGCTGGTCATCATCGAGATCGGGCATCCGCCGCGCCGGGCGGCGGGGAATGATCAGCGTCTCGAAGGGCCAGACCGCCCAGTACGGAACGACCACGATCCACTCTTCGTTCTCGCAGACCACGCGCGTAGCTTCCTCATGCTCGGCGCGGGCGTAGTCGAGCAACATCGGCCCGCCGTGAGTGGCGGCGTACTCCTCCTGGGCGCGGTCCTCAGCCTCGATGAGAGAGGGGAGTGAAGTGCCGGCCCAGATCTGGCCATGCGGATGGGGGTTTGAGGCACCCATCGCTTCGCCCTTGTTCTCGAACACCTGCACCCAGCGGTAATCCTGGCCAAGCTCGGCGGTCTGGTCCGCCCACAGGTCGATTACCCGCAGCAGGCCCTCGCTGTCCAGTTCGGCGAGGGTCAGGTCATGGCGGGGGGAGAAGCAAATGACCCGGCAGGTACCGGCCTGCCGCTCGGCGCGGAATAGGGGCGAGGCCTCGTCGGACTTCGGCTCCGGTTCCGGCAGCAGGGCGGGGTAGTCGTTCGTGAAGACGAAGGTATCTGTGTAATCGGGGTTCTGGGCGCCGTTGGCGCGGGTCGAACCCGGACAGAGGTAGCACGCCGGATCGCGCTGCAGCCGGGGCTCGTCGGTCACGTTCTCGGTTTCTCCGAGCCAGGGGCGCTCGGTGCGATGGGCGGAGACGAGGACCCAGCTGCCGGTGAGAGGGTTGAAGCGCCGGTGCGGGGTGGGGAACTCGGGAGCGCCGCTCATGACACGCTCTTCCACTGCGGCTCCCGATGGTCTGCCCCGAGCACCGGTTCGAAATCCACCACACGGTCGGCCACCTGCCAGCGGTAGCGGGACAGCTGCCTGGTCTCCGGCCATGCACCGAAGGCAGAGGCCAGAGCGGTTCTCTGGTCGTCGAGCAGCCATGCGGGCGGATCCGACGTGCCGAGGAAGCCCGCGACGTGAGCCATGTCCTGCAGATGGAGGCGGGTATCGGCGCTCAGATCGGTGTTGCGAAAGAACACGACGTCGGGATCGGGATCGATGGCAGGTCTGAGCCACAGGCGGTGCATGGCGGTGATCATGGACCGACCCGCAGCGGCGTAGGTGCCGTCGTCCCAGACCGGCCCGACGTCGGGCCCGATCCGAATACCGTCAAAGACTCCGATCGATTCGATGATGGGTGCCCCGCACGCCAGGAGGTAGGTGGCGTCACCGACCGCCTCCCGGATTCGGAGACAGGCGCTGCGGTAGGCGTCGGAGCGGGACATTGGATTGGCATGGTGGCCGGGGAACCCGGCGGCGTAGATGAAGTCGAGCTTGAAGAAGTCGTAGCCGGCTTCGTGCAGGTCGGAGAAGAGCTCCGCCAAATAGTCGAGCGTTTCCTCGCGGGTTACGTCGAGCGCCCAGTAGGGGCCGCCCCAGTTGATACCGGCCACAACCGGGTCGCCGGCGTCGTCGCGCAGGATGAGCCCGGGCCGGTCCTGAGCTATTCGAGAGTCCGGCATGGCGATGAACGGGGCCAGCCAGAGCCCGGCCCGTCGGCCGGTGGCGTGGATGCGGTCGGCCAGGTCGGCCAGCCCCGAGGGGAATTCGTCGTTGGGCGTCCAGTCGCCGATGGCGCGCTCCCAGCCGTCGTCGAGCTGAATGATGTCGAGGTCGAGCCCGTCGAGCCCGTCGAGGGTCTCGTGCATGAGGGTCTCGGTGACGTCCTCGTAGTACGAGTACCAGGAGGCCCACAACCGCACGGGGTTGCCTCCCCGCCGCCCAAGGTGCTGGGCCAGGCGCCGGGCGTACTGATCGAACACTTCTTGTTCGCTGCCGGTAAGCGTCACCCAGGGGCCGGTGCCGTCCTCGTACTCGCCCACCAGTGCCCCATCCTCGAGGCGCACCCAGGCCCCTCCCCTGAGGGCTCCCAGCAACGTAACGGTTCCGTCCTCGTGCTCGACTGCGCCGAGGCCGCTCCCGCCCGGGAGGTCGTCGAGGGCATGGAGCGGATCATCGTGTCCGAGCCGGTCTCGCTCGTCTCCGATCGGGCGTCGGGGCTCACCCGGGGCCACCCATCCGGTCGCACACCACGAGTGCCAGCCATGTTGGAAGAACGAAACCAAATTGGAGACCGGCACCTCATGTGATCGGCCGGTCGTGTGTCCCCCGGTCACTTCAGGCCGCTTGATGCCACGTTCTCGACGAAGTACTTCTGGGCGGCGATGAAGACCAGCATGGGCACCACCATGGCCAGGGTCACACCGGCGAATATGAGCTGCGGCTGGTCGGCCCCCTGGCCGCCCAGGGTGGACAGGGCGATGGTCAGCACGCTGCTGTCTTCGTTGCCGATGTCGACGGCCACGAGCGGCCAGATGAACGAGTTCCATGCGTACAGGAACGAGAACGTGGCGAGCGTGGCGATGGCAGGCCAGCTCAGCGGCACAAAGATCGTCCAGAGGATCCTCCAGCGCTTGGCACCGTCCACCACCGCTGCTTCCTCGAGGTCTTTTGGAATGGACAGGAAGAACTGCCGCATGAGGAAGGTTCCATAGGCCGTATAGAAGAAGGGCCACACCAGGACTCCGAGCGTGTTGTTCCAATCCAGCTTCACCATGATCTGGAACAGGGGAATGATGAGAACCACGAACGGAATCATGATCGAGCCCAGGTACATCACGAACAGCTTGTCGCGACCGGTCCACTTCAGCCGGGCGAACGCATAGCCCCCCATGATCGACGTAAAGATCTGGCCGCCCACCACCAGGATCGTCACGAGGATCGTATTGGTGATGGCCCGGTCGAAGCTGCGGATGCCAAGAACTTCGCTGTAGTTGCTCCAGTGAAAGGAGATCTCCTCAACGGGCTGGCTGGTTCGAACGACCCCGAAGCCTTCAGCCGACGGGTTGTCGACATCGACGAAGCGGCCGACGGAGGTGTTGCGGATCTTGGCCAGTTCAACGACCTCGGCATTGACCGGGACCCGGAAGATCTCGAGCGTCTCAGTCTCTCCCTCGATCACCACATCGACGGTGGCGCCGGTAGCCTCGACCAGATCCAGCGGCCAGGCGTACGTCTCCTGCAGGTTGTCGGAGGGAGCGAACAGGCCAGCCCGGATGCCTTCCTCAACGAGGGCGGCGCTGCGATCCTGTCCGGCAATCGGAACGACAAACAGCGGGACCACTTCGCCCTGGAACTCGCTGAGCACGGGGTCTCGGGGAAGCACGCGCGGCGGGAAGCGGAAGCTATCGGAAGCCGTCTTGGCGGACGTGCCGAGCATGAAGATGAACGGGAACAGCATCATGGCTGCCACGAGGCTCAACACCAGGTAGATGCCGACCTTGGTCCACACCGAGGTGACCGAGCCCGACTTGGCTTTTTTGGCTGCCCGTTTTTCGGCTCTCGTTTGCTGCGCTGTGGTTGTCACGTTCCGAGGGTCCCGTCATCTTCCCGCTGGCGGCGGAAGTACAAAATGGTGATTGAGAAGATGATTCCGAACAGCACCCAGGCCAGAGCAGAGGCGAACCCCTGGTTGAAGCGCTGGAAGCCCTCCTGATACAGCTGAATGACCGGCGTGAGGGTGGCGTTGTTCGGCCCCGATGGCTGTTGCTGCGGGCTGAACAGGATGAATGGTTCATTGAAGAGTTGGAGGGCCAGAATCGTCGTCGTCGCGACCACAAACAGCGTGGTCGGCCGAAGCATCGGCACGGTGATGTTCCAGAACTTCGACCAGGCGCCTGCGCCGTCGATGGAAGCCGCCTCGTAGAGGGACGCGCTGATCCCCTGCATGCCGGCGAGGAACAGCACTGTGTTGAAGCCCACTGCTTGCCACGCGAACACGATCACGACTGAGAACAGGGCCACCCGGCTGTTCGAGAGCCACTCCGGCACGGGTTCCACGACATCGACGCCGGGCACGAGATTGATGAGGTCGAAGAGCTTGACAATTCCGAAATTGACGAAGCCGACAGTGGCGTTGAACATCTGCTTCCAGATGAGGGAGATTCCGACAACGCCGGCAACGGCCGGGATGAAGTAGACGGCCCGGAAGAACTTCACACCCGGGAGCTTCTGATTGAGGAACGCAGCCAGGACGAGGCCCGGGAACACCGCAAGCGGCACCGCGGTCACGCTGAAGACGATGATGTTCCTGAGTCCCACCCAGAACAGCCGGTCGCGAGCGGCGATGACGAAGTCACCCCAGCGAATGAGTTCCTGGTAGTTCTGCTTGAGGACATCGGTTACAGCCTGACCGTCGCCGACGGACGTGAACTGGAGTCCGAAGATCCGGGCGTAGTTGTCGAGCCCGATCCATTGAATATCGGTGAGCCCGTCCCAGGACGTGAAACTCACATAGAAGGAGAAGATGAGCGGGCCGGCGAAGAAGGCCAGAAACCCGAGGACATTTGGCGAAGCGAACAGGAAGCCGTCAAGCGCCTCGGCCTGGTCCTGGGTCGTGCCGAAGAGAGCGGCCGCTTCGTCGCGCCGGAGCATCCAGAAGCCGGCACCTCCGGCGACGGCGATCGCGAATGGAATGAACACGTCGAGGGCGATCAACCGGACAAAGAACTCGATTACGCCGGGTATGAGTCCAACGCCAACCAGAAGGACAAGGCCGCCAATCGCAGCAATCCAGCGGCCAACCCGGTTCACGGTGGCGGCTCGAGTGCCGAACCGTTCGGATTGGCTGGCGAGGATCCATCCAAGTGCGATCACGAGCAAGAGCCACACGGCGTTGAAGAACCGATCGCCGAGTGCGTCGAGACCGATGAATACGCCCATGTTCTGCAGCGCCACGAATCCGAACACGATGGCGACGAGGTAGTTGACCAACACGCCGATGGCCCGGCCCCGATGGGCTCGAGCCAGGGAGTCGCGAACACCGAGGGCGGCACCGCCGCCTATCGCAATCAAGAAGGCGCCGACAAGAAGCCGGGCGAGACCGTTGAGGCCCCAGAGCGTTCCGGTGAACACCAGCACTCCCGCCACCAGGGCTCCTACGGCGGTAAGGGCAAGCAGTGCGACGACAGGGAGAAACCAGCGCGGGGCATCGGATTGAGAGTCCTGCAGAACGGGACCCGGTTCATGCTCAGTTGTGATCGACCGCTCGGTCATCTGTCTCCCTGGAAACCGAATTTAGCCGGACCTGGATAGGGAGGTGGGGCCGGGCCGAAGCCCGACCCCACACTCATCGGGTGTTACGAACCGGAAGCGGTGAACTCACCAAGCTCGGCGCAGATGTTTGCCTGGAAATCGGCAATATCACGTGCGCCGCTGATGACGGCTCCTGCCTCGGTGGTGAGACCTGAGCTGTAGCTCGGCCAATCCCCGATCCAGTCCGGAGCTTCGGTGGTCGGGTTCTCAGAGAGCCCGTCCAGGAAGGCCTGGTTGTTGGCCGGAGGCGAGAACGTCAGGAACGCGTCAAGCGCAGCCTGGCTCACCCGGCTCGGGATATTGGCGCCGAGCTCGGCGACCTGTCCCTGCACCGAGGCGGCCGTCAGAGACTGGACCAGAGCCCAGGCCTCTGCCGGATACTGCGTGTCGGCATTGATGACGTACGCGCCCCAGAAGAGCCAGTTGGATGGTCCACCGGGTCCGTCCGGAAGCTTCACGACATCCCAGTCGAATGTCACTTCGCGGATGCCGGGCGTCGCCCAGCGGCCGTTCTGGAACATGCCGACATTGCCGGCCTTGAATACGGGCTCGGGGTCCTCACCAAAGGTGAGGGCCAGCCCGTCGGCGTAGAAGTCGGCTGCGAACTGGAGGCCCGCAATCGATCCATCCGAGTCGAGATTGCACGACTGGCGGTCGTCGGTGTAGAAGCCGCCGCCACCTGAGTTCATCCAGTATCCGACCGGTCCCCACCAGGTGCTCTGGCCGTACGGAGACACTTCTCCGCCGAGAGCGGCGAGGTCCTCAGACACGCGCCGGAAGGCGTCCCAGTCCCATTCGCCGGCCGCGGCCAGCTCACGAGGATCTTCGGCTCCAGCCTCGAGGATGAGGTCGTTGTTGAGATACAGCGCGAACGCCGAGACGTCACGCGGCAATCCCCACAGGTAGCTGCCGGCGTCGACCGCTCCGGTGTCCGGATTGGTCGTCATCTCGGCCATCGGTCCGGGATAGAAGTCGGCATCGTTGTGACCGGCTGCATCCGCCAGGTCGCGGGCATTGAGAATCACGCCTCGCTTGGCGAAGTTGGCGATCTCGGCACCCGGGATCCAGAAGACATCCGGAGCCTCGCCGGCTCCCAGCTGCGTGAGCAGGGCCTGCTGATACCCCTCCGTCTCCGTACCACCCGCCTCGTAGTTCAGGGTGGCTCCCAGGACGGCATCGGTGCCGCTCAGGGTCTCCGACACCGAGCGGTAGACACCGGCCTCCTGATCGTTGTCAGGACGGGTCCGCCATCGAAGCTCGACGGCCATCGGCTCGTCGCCGCCACCGCTTGTCGTGGTGGTGACGGCCGCCGTCGTCGTCGTGGTTGCGTCACCGCCACCGGCGTCGGCGGTTGTGTCGCTGCTGTCATCGCCGCCGCATGCTGCGGCGACAAGTGCCAGCGCTAATAGGAGCGCCATAAAGCGCCATGGTTTACGCATTGCTTGAGTTTCCTCCTCGTGGGATTCCTTCATAGGCATTGGTGATCATCAGACCACCAGAACTTGCAGGTCAGCCTCGCGCAGCCCGGTTACTAACCCGGGATCGGCGGAGGTGTCTGTGATGAGCATGGTGACGTCGTCGATGGTGCACAGCGGAGCCAGCGAAGCGACGCCGAGCTTGTCGCCGGTGGCGAGCACGATCCGGCGTCGGGCGGCCCGGACCATTCGCCGCTTGATTTCGGCCTCCGGCAGGTTGACGTTGGTAACTCCGGCCTCGACGTCGATGCCATTGCAGCCGAGGAACACCGTGTCGGCGTGAATGTCATCGAGGATGACGCCTGCCAATGGATCAACCAGCGAGTGCTGGAGCGGGCGGAGGGTTCCACCGGTCAGCACGACGGTGAAGCGGGGGATGGCGGGCTCGAGCTCGAGGGCCACCTTGAGCCCATTCGTGAAGCAGATGACATCGTTGAGATCGGAACGGGCGACGAGTGCCCGGGCGACGGCAGCGGTGGTTGAACCGACATCGAGGATGATTGTCTCGCCGGAGGTCACCAACGCAGCGGCCGCTTCCCCCATCCGCCGTTTTTCTTCAGCCTGGGCGCCGAGGGATTGCTCGAACGGTCGCTCGGGTTGCGGGGGAGCGACGACGGCTCCACCGTGGACGCGCCGCAGCAGGCCGGCGTCCTGCAGCGTCTCGAGGTCATGGCGAACGGTCACTTCGGAGATGCCGAACATGTCGGAAAGGTCGGTTACCCGAACGAACTCGCGCTCGGCGAGGGCGGCGAGCATCTGATCACGACGAACTTCCGGTGGTGCGTTCCCGCTCAGGTGGCCCTCTCCTCGTACCAGACGCCAATTTACGCTTCCTTTCGTTCTGTTGTCAAGTCCCTTCGATGGCTTTCGAAAACATAAA
>SHLN01000224.1 GCA_004283105.1 Acidimicrobiia bacterium | reverse complement strand
CGACGAGCGACGAGCGACGAATCCCATAGCTCACAGCCCACAGCTCACAGCCCACAGCTCAGAAAGAGCCAAAGGTCCCTTCAGTTGGAGGGCGCTCTGGCCGACGGTCAACGTATGAGCACCCAACTAGACGCACTTGTCAGTGAGCTCGCCAGCATCCAGGAGCGCCTCCTCGCCGGGCCCTCCCTGGAGGAGCGAGCCATCCTTCATGCCCGACAAGAGGAGCTACGCGCCTCGAGCCGGGACCTTCGAAAAAGCGCAGGCGATGATTTGTCCCTCGAGCAAGCTCGTGCCCAGCTCGACCATCTCGAGAAGCAGCGCCTCGCCCTCGTATCGGCCCACGTCCCGCATGCCAATTCACCGGCCATGGCGGCCGGCACCGGCGTGTCCCGATGGAACCTGCACGGATTCTCATCCCGGCCTATCGACGCCTTCGACCTGGACGCTCTCGAGCTCGAGATCCATCAGCTGCGCGGACACATAGTTTCGCTCGAGGCTGAGTGAGGACCGATTCGGGACGCTAGCTTTGGGGCGTGACCTACGACCCGCCACCCCTGTTGAGCGACGACGACATCTTCCTCTTCAATGAGGGAACCCATACGCGCCTCTACGAGCACCTCGGGGCCCAGATGCGTGACGACGGGACTCACTTCGCCGTATGGGCGCCGGACGCCGTCTCCGTGTCGGTCGTTGGAGACTTCAACGGATGGGACCCGGAGCGACACCCGATGCTTCCCAGCGAGGCCGGTATCTGGAAAGTGGTCGCACCGGAGGCCCACCCAGGCAACACGTACAAGTTCGTCCTGGCAACTCGAGACGGGGGAAGGCTCGAAAAGGCCGATCCGTACGCCGTTACCGCCGAGGTAGCGCCCAAGACGGCGTCGGTCGTGTGGGATCCCTCATACACGTGGGACGACGACGAGTGGATGGCCGGCCGGGGGCAGCACAACCGCCACGACGGGCCGATCGCCATCTACGAGGTCCACATCGGCTCATGGGCCAAGAAGTCTGAGACAGAGTCGTATTCGTATCGGGAGCTCGCTCCCCTGCTCGCCAAGTATGTGAGCGACCTCGGGTACACACACGTTGAGCTCATGCCCGTGACCGAGCACCCGTACTACCCGTCATGGGGATACCAGGTGACCGGGTACTTCGCTCCCACCAGTCGATTCGGAACTCCGCAAGACTTCATGTACTTCATCGACACCCTCCACCAGCATGGGATTGGGGTGATCCTCGATTGGGTCCCCTCTCACTTCGCCAACGATGAGCATGGCCTCGGGTTGTTCGACGGAACCCACCTCTACGAGCACGCCGATCCCCGCAAGGGATGGCACCCGGATTGGGACTCGAACATCTTCAACTATGGGCGGAACGAGGTCCGGAGTTTCCTCATCTCTTCTGCCTTGCACTGGCTGGATCGGTACCACCTCGACGGGCTGCGAGTCGATGGGGTGGCCTCCATGCTCTACCTGGATTACTCCCGCCAGGAGGGTCAATGGATTCCAAACGAGTTCGGCGGCAATGAGAACCTGGAAGCCATCAGCTTCATCAAGGCGCTCAACACCGCCTGCTACGGCGCTCATCCCGACATCGTCATGATCGCCGAAGAGTCGACGGCCTGGGGCGGCGTCTCCCGACCGGTCGATTCGGGCGGCCTCGGGTTCGGGTACAAGTGGGACATGGGCTGGATGCACGACACCCTGTCGTACTTCAAAGAAGACCCGGTCCATCGCCGGCATCACCAGGACACGCTGACGTTCCGGATGATCTACGCCTGGGACGAGAACTTCGTTCTCAGCCTCTCTCACGACGAGGTCGTGCACGGCAAGTCTTCGCTCGTCAACAAGATGCCCGGCGACGAGTGGCAGCAGTTCGCCAACCTCCGGCTGCTCTACGGCTACATGTACGCGATGCCGGGCAAGAAGCTCCTCTTCATGGGCGGCGAGCTCGGGCAGCGCGAGGAGTGGGGCGTCGACCATGATCTCGACTGGTGGGTGCTCGATTACGCCAACCACGCCGGCACCCAGCAGTGGACGAAAGCCCTCAACGAGCTCTACCGAACCATCCCCGCCTTACACGAGCTCGACCACGAGCCCGGCGGCTTCGAATGGGTAGACGCGTCGGATGCCGCTGCCAGCGTGTTGAGCTTCCTCCGCAAGGACCACAACGGCGGGAGCGTGCTCTTCGCCGGCAACTTCACCCCGGTGCTTCGCGAGCGCTATCGCATCGGCGTGCCGTCCGGCGGGCAGTGGGAGGTGCTCCTCAACAGCGACTGGCCCGGTTTCTGGGGCACCGGAGCCGGTCCCCAGGGCACCGCCGAGGCCGACGAGATTCCCATGCACGGCCGCCCCTTCAGCCTCGAACTGGACCTGCCACCACTCGGGTGTGTGTTCCTGAAGCCGAGTTCCTAGTTCCTGGTTCCTGGTTCCTCGTCGCTCGAAGGACTAGGGACGAAGGACGAAGGACGAGGGACTCGTAGTCGCTCGCGGCTACGACAGATACCGCTCCAGCCACCCCAGTACCTCTCCATACCAATGGAGCGAGTTCTGTGGTTTGAGGATCCAGTGGCCCTCATCGGGGTAGTAGACGAGGCGGGCGTCGACGCCCTTGGCTTTCAGGATTCCGTAGAGTTCGAGACCCTGGGTCACGACCACCCGGTAGTCCTGCTCGCCATGGATGACGAGGGTGGGGGTGGAGAAGCCCGAGGCGTGGTGGGTAGGGCTCCACCGGACGACCTCATCAATCGATTCCCAGGCGTTTCCGCCCATCGCCCGATCCCGTCCCGCCGTCATATCCGAGGCGTACTGACCGAGCAGGTTGGTCACTCCGGCATGCACGATGGCAGTGGCGAACCGATCCGTCTCACCCGTCAGCCATGAGGTGAGATACCCGCCGTAGGACCCGCCGGCGATCGCCATGCGGTCGGGATCGATGAACCCCAGCTCCAGGAGATGATCGGTGGCGGCCAGGATGTCGGCGGCTGGTTCGTCGCCCCAGGCACCGTGGATACGAGCGGCGAAATCCTGACCCCAGGAGGTCGAGCCATGGAAATTGACCATGGCGACCACATGGCCGGGGGCCGCCAACGCCTGGGCGCTCCAACGCCAATGCCAGGCGTCACCGAAGAGGCCATGGGGCCCGCCGTGGATGGCATGAACCAGCGGCCAGTGCTTGGTGTCATCGAAGCCGGGTGGAAGCACGAGGAAGGCTTGCACCTGATCGCCGTTGGCGCCGGGGAACTCGATCTCCCGGACCTCCCCCAGGTCGATCTCGCCGAGGACATCGCGATTGAAGGCGCTCACCGCCTCGGGGTCACCGCCGTCGGCGGGTACCCGGTACACCTCGGGCGGAGCAGACAGCGACTGGTTGAGAAAGTAGACCGAACCGTCGCCGGCGGGACGGGGCGACCCGGCGAAGCCGCCCTGCACAAGCAGCTCCGGCTCCCCATCAGAAACGGGAAGGGTGTAGAGGTTGGTTCGGCCGTTGTCCTCGGCGGCCAGCACGATGCGGCCGCCGTCGGCGGTGAACTCCCAGCCCGCGGCCGAGCGATCCCAGTCCTCGGTCAACACCTTCTCGGTCTTCGCCGTCCGGTCGTAGGCAACGAGCCGCACCCGGTCGGCGTAGAAGTCCCATTCCCGCTGGATCCCGAACAGGAGGTAGCTGCCGTCCGGGCTGTAGCGGGGCCGGCGCTGGTGGGCGGGCAGGTCTACGGTGAGACGGCGCTCCGGCCCACCGGCGAGCGGAACCGTGAAGACGGCACTCTGAAGCCGATCGTGCGGCGGTTCGCTGATCTCGGCCGCGAACGCCACCTCGGCACCGTCGGGCGAGATGTCGAAGCTCCCCGCCGCATCCATGAAGTACATCCACCGGGTCGCATCGGGAATGAGATCGGTCAGATTGCCGCTTTCGAGGTCGAGATGGAAAAGGTGGGGAACGGCGCCGTCGGTCAGCCACCGGGTCCAGAACCGGTAGACGCGGTCCTCGGTCACCTTGGCCTGTACCTTGGAGTCCTTCAATGCATCGCGGCGGTCCTTCGCCTCCTCGACGGTACGGGCATCTCGATACACCTCGGACATGAGCACGAGCCCGCTCCCGTCTGGAAGCCAGCGGGCATCGAGCACCCCGAGCGGAACATCGGTGAGCCGCTCGGCCTCTCCTCCCCCGAGTGGCATGACGTACAGCTGGGGTCGGGCATCGTCGTCGCCGACCGGCTTGCCGAGGAACGCCAGCCGGCGTCCGTCGGGGGACACGGACGGATTCGACGAGCTTCGCTCACCAGAGGTCAGCGGCTCGGCGCCAAAGCCTGAGGGCAGGATCTTGAACAACCGGCTCACGCCGCGGTTCTCCTCGACGTCGTACTCGGTCACAGCAACGATCACGAACGACCCATCGGGCGCGGGT
>SHLN01000223.1 GCA_004283105.1 Acidimicrobiia bacterium | reverse complement strand
TCGACCACTTCGTGGTCGTACGCCTTGAGGCGAATGCGGATCTTCTGACCGGTTGCCATTAGCTACCTAACTCTCTGCCTACTCGATGATCTTGGTTACGCGACCGGCGCCGACCGTGCGCCCACCTTCACGAATGGCAAAGCGAAGGCCTTCGTCCATGGCGATGGGAGCGATGAGCTCAACCGACATCTCGGTGTTGTCTCCGGGCATGACCATCTCGGTGCCTTCGGGCAGCGTGACGTTGCCGGTTACGTCCGTGGTGCGGAAGTAGAACTGGGGACGATAGCCGCTGAAGAACGGGTTGTGACGTCCACCCTCATCCTTTGTGAGGACGTACACCTGAGCTTCGAACTTGGTGTGCGGCGTGATCGAGCCCGGCTCACAGATGACCTGGCCGCGCTCGACGTCGTCTTTGCCGGTGCCTCGCAGCAGCAGACCGACATTGTCGCCCGCCTCGGCGCTGTCGAGCAGCTTGCGGAACATTTCGACACCCGTCACCACGGTCTTCGTGGTGTCCCGGATACCGACAATCTCAACCTCAGTGTTGATGTTGAGCGTGCCCTGCTCCACCCGGCCGGTGACAACGGTGCCACGTCCGGTGATGGAGAAGACGTCCTCGATCGGCATCTGGAACGGCTTGTCCTTGTCGCGGGCCGGCTGCTCGATGTAGGTGTCGACCGCCTCCATGAGCTCCATGATCTGGCCGGCGGCGGTCTCGTCGCCTTCGAGAGCCTTGAGGGCCGAGCCGCGGATGACGGGAATGTCGTCGCCGGGGAACTCGTACTCGCTGAGGAGCTCACGCACCTCGAGCTCGACGAGGTCGAGGAGCTCTTCGTCGTCGACCATGTCGACCTTGTTGAGGAACACGACGATGGCGGGCACGCCGACCTGGCGGGCGAGCAGCACGTGCTCACGGGTCTGGGGCATGGGACCATCGGCGGCCGAAACCACGAGGATGGCGCCGTCGATCTGGGCGGCGCCGGTGATCATGTTCTTGATGTAGTCGGCGTGACCGGGCATGTCGACGTGGGCGTAGTGACGGGCTTCCGTCTCGTACTCCACGTGGGCGATGGCAATCGTGATGCCACGCTCCTTCTCCTCAGGCGCCTTGTCGATCTCGTCGAACGCGGTGAAGACGCCCGAGCCACTCTTCTCTGCGAGCACCTTGGTGATGGCGGCCGTGAGCGTCGTCTTGCCATGGTCGATATGACCCATGGTGCCGACATTCGCGTGGGGCTTTGTCCGCTCGAATTTTTCCTTTGCCATAGCCTTCTCCTCTAGCTACTCGCCGCGAGTCTTCTTGACGATTTCTTCAGCGATTGTGTTTGGAACTTCCTGATACGAATGAAACTGCATGCTGTAGGCGGCCCGTCCCTGCGTTTGTGAACGCACGTCGGTGGCATACCCGAACATCTCCGACAGCGGAACGAGGGCGGTGACCACCCGGGCGTTGCCCCGCTGGTCCATGCTCTCGATCTTGCCGCGCCTGGCCGACAGGTCGCCGATGACGTCGCCCATGTAGTCCTCGGGCGTCACGACTTCGACTTCCATCATGGGCTCGAGCAGCTTGATGCCCGCCCGCTTGGCTGCGGCCTGGAGCGCCATGGACCCGGCAATCCGGAACGCCATCTCGTTTGAGTCGACCGCATGGAACGAGCCGTCCACGAGCGTGGCGCGCAGGTCGACGAGCGGGTAGCCCGCCAGCACACCTCCGTCGAGCGCATCCCGGATGCCCTTCTCGACGGCGGGAATGTACTCACGGGGAATCCGGCCGCCAGTGATTTTGTCGATGAACTCAAACCCTTCGCCCGGCAGAGCCGGCTCGAGGTTGATGACGGCGTGACCGTACTGGCCCTTGCCGCCCGACTGCTTGACGTACTTGCCGTCGATCTTCTCGACCGGCTTTCCAATCGTCTCCCGGTAGGCGACCTGGGGCCGGCCGACGTTGGCGCCGACGTTGAACTCCCGGACCATCCGGTCGACGAGCACGTCGAGATGCAACTCGCCCATGCCCTCGATGATGGTCTGGCCGGTCTCATCGTCGGTGTGGACAACGAACGTGGGATCCTCTTCGGAGAGACGCTGCAACGCCGTGCCGAGCTTCTCCTGGTCGCTCTTGGTCTTTGGCTCGATGGCAACCGAGATGACCGGGGTTGGGAACGTCATCGACTCGAGCACGATCGGCTGCTTCGGGTCGCACAACGTGTCGCCGGTCTTCGTGTTCTTGAGTCCGATGGCGGCCACGATGTCGCCGGTGAACACCGAGTCGATGTCCTCCTGGGTGGCGGCATGCATGCGGAGGAGTCGGCCGAAGCGTTCCTTCTTGCCACTGGTGGAGTTGGCGACCGTGTCGCCCTTCTCAACCGTCCCCGAATAGACGCGGAAATAAGTGAGCTTGCCAACGTAGGGATCGCTCATGATCTTGAAGGCGATGGCCGAGAACGGTTCGTCATCGGACGGCTTGCGCTCCATGGTCTCATCCTCATTGCCCGGCTTGAACCCCGTGATAGGAGGAATCTCGAGCGGGTTGGGGAGCAGATCGACAACGGCGTCGAGGAGCGGCTGCACCCCCTTGTTCTTGAAGGCGCTTCCGCACAGGACGGGTGTGAACTCGAGGCTGAGCGTGCCGATCCGGAGGCCTTCAATGAGGTCCTTCTCGGACAGGAAGCCCTCTTCGATGTAGCGGGTGAGGAGGGTGTCCTCGGTTTCCGCGACGGCCTCCATGAGGTCGTTGTGGTACTCCCTGGCCTGCTCCTCGTACTCAGCCGGAATCTCGATCTCGTCCCATTCGGCGCCGAGGTCCTCGTTCTTCCAGACGAGCGCCTTCATGCGCACGAGGTCGATGACCCCGGCGAAGTCGGCTTCGGACCCGATCGGGAGTTGAATGACGACCGGCTTGGCATCGAGCCGCTCCTTGATGGACTCCACGGCCGCAAAGAAATCGGCCCCGGTGCGGTCCATCTTGTTGATGAAGCAGATCCGGGGCACGCCGTACTTGTCCGCCTGGCGCCATACCGTCTCGGACTGCGGCTCGACGCCGGCAACGCCGTCGAATACGGCTACCGCACCATCGAGTACCCGCAGGGACCGCTCCACCTCGACGGTGAAGTCGACGTGCCCGGGGGTGTCGATGATGTTGATGATCTCGTCTTTCCATTTGGCGGTGGTAGCAGCCGAGGTGATAGTGATGCCCCGCTCCTGCTCCTGCTCCATCCAGTCCATGACGGCGGCACCCTCGTGCACCTCACCGATCTTGTAGGTGCGACCGGTGTAGTAGAGGATCCGCTCGGTGGTGGTCGTTTTGCCCGCGTCGATATGCGCCATGATCCCGATGTTTCGGACCTTTTCGAGGGGGTGGGAACGTTGCGCCATAAGGGATTACCAGCGGTAGTGGGCAAATGCCTTGTTGGATTCGGCCATCTTGTGAATGTCGTCGCGCCGTTTGACGGCTGCACCGGTGTTGTCGGCCGCGTCGAGGATCTCGTTGGCGAGGCGCTCGGCCATCGTGTTCTCACGACGCTTGCGGGCAAACTCGACGAGCCAGCGGACCGCCAGCGTGTTGGCGCGGCGGGGACGGACCTCAACCGGGACCTGATAGGACGAACCACCGACCCGGCGGGACCGGACCTCGACGGAGGGACGGATGTTGTCGATGGCGCGCTTGAGCGTGTTGAGCGGGTCGTCGCCGCGGCGGCGCTCGACGAGGTTGAGGGCGTCGTACACGATCTTGCGGGACAGTTCCTTCTTGCCCTTCCACAGGACCTTGTTGACGACCTGGCTGACCAGGATCGACCCGTATACGGGGTCCGGACTGACTTTGCGGACTTCGGCGGCTGAGCGGCGCATGGTTAGCCCTTCTTCGATCCGTAGCGGGAGCGGGACTGGTTGCGCTCGGTGACGCCGGCGGCGTCGAGCGTGCCTCGAATGACCTTGTAGCGAATACCGGGAAGGTCCTTCACACGGCCTCCACGCACGAGCACGATGGAGTGCTCCTGGAGGTTGTGGCCTTCGCCGGGGATGTAGGCGGTGACTTCGACGCCCGAGCTGAGGCGCACACGACACACTTTGCGGAGGGCCGAATTCGGCTTCTTGGGAGTGACGGTATAGACGCGCGTGCAGACACCCCGTCGCTGGGGGGCTCCACCCAAGCCGGGCGTCTTTTCCTTCTTGCCCTTCGGCGTCCGGCCCTGACGGACCAGCTGCTGAATCGTTGGCATGCTTTCTACTCTCTGTCGAGTTTCCGGGCCGGGCCCGGCCTGATCACGGGCCATCCCGCTCTTCACAATCATCGACTACCGGAGGTAGTCCCAAGGCCGCAGGGCGGCCCAACTGCCGCAGACACGCGCAAAGCCGGCGCTTCACTCTGAGCGAGCAAAACCGCCGACCTATGAGGTCCGTCTCCCGTG